>CANRAN010000007.1 GCA_947628595.1 uncultured Clostridia bacterium
CATTGAGGCCTTGAATGAACGTTTTTCGGGTGAAAACAGAGTGTCAATAGTGAGGGCTAATTTTTCGGAAATACCTTTGGTTGCAGAGGAACTTGACATAGAGTATCTTGACGGTGTACTAATGGATATCGGGGTATCCTCACATCAGCTTGATTGTGCGGAAAGGGGTTTTTCCTATCACAATGAAGCACCGCTTGATATGAGGATGAGCCGAAGTGGTCCCACTGCTGCCGATTATGTTAATACACTGAGCTTTTCGGAACTTGTTCATATACTTACACTATACGGTGAGGAAAAATTTGCCAAAAATATAGCCCGTGCAATAGAAAGAGAAAGGGAGAAAAATCCCATAAAGACGACCACGCAGCTTGCAGAAATAGTGAAATCGGCTTATCCGGCTGCCAAGCGGCACGATAAGCACCCGGCACGAAAAACCTTTCAGGCACTTCGTATATTTGTGAACGGAGAGCTTGACAGGCTTTCAGAGGGACTTGATAATGCTTTTTCTTCACTCGGAACAGGAGGAAGGCTTGCAGTTATAACTTTTCATTCACTTGAGGACAGAATGGTAAAGCAGAGAATGGCTAAGTGGTGCGAGGGCTGTGTTTGTCCAAAGGATTTTCCGATATGCGTATGCGGGCGTAAGCCGAGTGCAAGGCTTGTAAACAGAAAGCCTGTTGAGGCGGACTATCGTGAGCTTGAGGAAAATCCGCGCAGCAGGAGCGCAAAGCTCAGGTGCTGTGAAAAAGTCAGAATATAACCGGTAATTGTTTAATATAAATAGGGAGGAGAAAATATGGCTCAGAAAAAGGAAAATCAGGCATATGATCTTTCACTTTTTGAGGAAAATAATGACATACAGATGTCAAGTGCCGATAAAAAATCAAGGAAAAAGAAAAAGAGTGGGCAGATCATCAGTATCAGTCAGGGTTCCTCCTCAAAGGCACAGAGAAGAAAAAGAAATCCGTTGGTGATTTTCTTTGTAGGTCTGCTTACGATTGTGCTTGCATCGGTTGCAATTCTGTTTGTGCATTTTAATGCCGAGCTTAATGAAATTAATGACAGCATAACCGAAAAAAATAAGGAGCTGACAGAACTGCAAAATCTTCAGGCAAGGTATCAGCTTGAGATAGACAGCAAGCTTACCGATTCTTATGTGAGAAATTATGCGGAAACAGAGCTTAATATGACTCCGGCAAAAAATGCTCAGAAGAAATTCTTTTCCCTTTCAGACGGAGATAAGGGAGAGGTTGTTGAGGATGATTCGTCGGGGAATGTCTTTACGGTTATATTGGATGCGTTTAGCAAAGCTTTTATGTAGGTATGGTTCGGGGCTTTTGATATGTCACTCGTATCATAATGAGTGTTGATAATCAATAATATTATATAGTGATTATTTAACAAGGGGAAAGGAAGGGACAACTAAATGGCAAAAAAGGGTGCTGCTGCCACACTGTGGCGCCGGTCTACCATAACTATGATAATAATAATTTTGCTTGGTTTCGGAACAATCATAGCAAGATTGTTGTACCTTCAGGTCTATCAGTCGGAGGAACTGCAAAAAAGGGCTGTTGAACAACAGCTCCATGATACAACCGTTTCGGGAAAACGAGGAAGCATATACGATAGTAACGGTAATGTACTCGCACAAAGCATTACAGTATGGGATATAGTTCTTGCTCCGGCAAATTTTAAGAATTGGACGGACGAGAAAAGAGAGGGATTTGCTGAAGGGCTGTCTAAAATACTCGATCTTGATAAGGATGATATAATTAAAAAGACAAAGGAAAACTCTTATTATGTTATGCTCAAAAGAAGGGCAGATGCGGAGCTTAAGGATAAGGTGCTTAAGTTTTGCGATGAGATGTATGAGAAATACAATATAAGCGGAGTTATAGATCTTCTTGAAAACTACAAGAGATATTATACGCATGATAATTTTGCGGGTGCGGTTCTCGGCTTTGTCGGAAGTGATAATCAGGGACTCTCGGGCGTGGAATATGAATATGATGAGGAACTTAACGGCAGCTCGGGAAGAATTGTAATAGCACAGGATGCACATAACAATCCGCTTCCGTATCAGTATGAGCAAAAGGTAGAGGCTTCGGACGGATATAATCTTGTTCTGACGATTGACGAGAATATTCAGAGCATAATGGAAAAATATGTGCGCCAGACAATAAAAGAATATAATGTGGCAAACAGGGGCTGTGCCATTATGATGAATGTAAAGACGGGTGCAATACTCGGCTTTGCGTGTGAAGGATCATTTGATCCGAATAATCCCTTTGATATTGCCGATGAGAAAACACAGAAAGAGATAGAGAAGCTCCCGGAGGATAAGCAGGATGCTGCGATAGCCAAGGCACAAAATGCTCAGTGGAGGAACAAGGGTGTCAGTGATACCTACGTTCCGGGTTCTGTATTTAAAATGGTTACGGCTTCGGCTGTTCTTTCCGAGGGACTTATAAAGGAGGATACGACCTTCACCTGTACGGGCTCATATTCTCCTTATGAGGGAGCGCCCGCCATATCTTGTTGGAGCAGTGGCCATGGCACGCAAAAAATTGAGCAGGCACTCTGTAATTCGTGTAACCCGGCATTTATGCAGATGGGCTTTATGCTCGGCAGAGAAAAATTTTATGAATATTATGTTGCCCTCGGTTTTTCGGAAAAAACGGGAATAGACCTGCCGGGAGAGAGTGAAAGCATATTCTTTGATAAGGAAGGCGAACCGGCAGGAATGGCACTGATGGATCTTGCAGTTGCATCGTTCGGACAAAACTTCAAGATAACACCGATACAGATGGTGACGGCTTGCTCTGCCATTGCGAACGGCGGTAAGCTCATGCAGCCATATGTTGTTTCTCAGGTTGTTGACAGTGAGGGAAATGTAGTAAAGGCTACCGAGCCCACAGTAAAAAGACAGGCGATAAGTGAAGAAGTTGCAGCCAAGGTTTGCTCAATGCTTGAAACAAATGCAAAGCCCGGCGGCGGTGCTGCAAACGGATATATAGCAGGCTATCGTATAGGCGGAAAGACCGGTACATCTCAGAAAATAGTAGATGAGGACGGTAACCTTACAAATGATTATATTGCATCTTTCTGCGGTATTGCACCGTGCGATGAACCCGAGGTTGCATTGCTTTGTTACTTTGATACTCCTGACCCGGAAATTAACTACTATGGTTCTGCCGTAGCGGGTCCATGCTTCAGAAATATCATGAGAGAGGTGCTTCCTTATCTGGGAGTTGAGAGAATGTATTCAGAGGAAGAGGCTGAACAGCTCGATACTACGGTCGGTGTATATGACAGTATGAGTCTTGATGATGCTAAACAAAAGGTTGAAAATGATGGTCTGAGAGCAGAGGTGGTAGGTGACGGAAATACTGTTATAGCACAAAACCCGGCAGCATATTCTACTATCCCGAAAGAGGGAACGGTTGTACTTTATACCGATAAGGAAAGCACAAAGCAAAAGGTAACAGTACCCGATTTCAGAAATTGCAGCCTTAGTGATGTGAACTATCTTGCATCCGTAAATAATCTTAATGTATGCTTATCCGGTTCGGCTGTTAATAGCAGTGAGGCATATGCAAAATCTCAGGATATCGAGCCGGGAACAGAGGTCGAGCCATATACCGTCGTTACGGTTGAGTTTAATCAGGATGATAGCATTATGTAAAAATTCAGAGGAATATAAGATTACAGGAGGGAGCCGAGATGACGAATAAAATGAAAACCGTACAGAAACCAAGATTGATTTTCCTTGCCTGCGAAAATTCTCAAAGGCTTGCGGAACTCATTTCCAACATTCTGGATTTTTGCTCCTATAATAATTGTATCAACAATTTTTCCGAAAATACAGATTTTGTGATAGAAACATTAGGATATGGAGAAGAATATCCCGAAAATGTGATAGCGGATACTGTTCTTTATGATGGAGGCTACTGCAGAAATAAGCATTTAGGTGAGTTCAGGCAGAGGGTAACAGCTTATGAAAATATCGATTCAAGTGAGGATGAAGCTCTGACCTATTCTACCGATAATTACGGTGCAGATCTTGCCTGTCGCAATATATCCGAATACGATAATACGATGACACTGGATATTGTGGGAAACGGCATACTGAGCAGAATAAGTCTTGATAAGAATAAATATTCCGTTGGAGAGGTTCTTGCCTGCATGGGTGTTCTTACCGCATCGGGGCTTCCACTGGCGGCGATATCGGGATATTTTACGAGTGATATCAACAGTTGAGAGTAAACAATAGATTTGTGCAAAACAACGGTTAATGAAAGGTGGATTAGTAATGTCTGGAGCTTGGACAGTTATTGCAGCCGTTCTGTCTTTTGCAATAGCCGGATTAATGGGGCTATGGCTGGTTCCTTTTCTGAGAAAGATTCATTTTGGACAGACAATCCGTGATGAGGGACCAAAGTGGCATAAAGGAAAGCAGGGAACTCCCACAATGGGCGGCTTCATGTTCATAGCAGCGAGCATAGTGACTACTGTGATATGTGTTTTACTTTATCATTATATGGGTAAAAAAGATGACATACCGGCTGAAACTGCTCTACAAAGTGCCAAAATATACGGAGGACTGTTTATGGCGGCAGCCTTTGGTGCCATAGGCTTTCTTGATGATTACGTTAAGGTTGCGAAAAAGAGAAACCTCGGTCTGACACCGGTACAGAAGCTCGCACTGCAATTTCTTGTGGCAATAGCATATCTTGTGACGATGTACCTTTTCGGAGAGAATACGAGTACCTATATACCGTTTGTAGGAGAGATTGATATAGGAATTATGTATTATCCGATTGCAGCCGTTCTCATAGTCGGAATTGTCAATGCAGTAAATTTGACGGATGGTATAGATGGACTTAACGGCTCGGTTACAATGTTTGCTGCAATATTTATGATGCTGATTTCGAGCGTTACTGCAAGAATGGGTCTTTCAATCATGTCCGCTGCACTTGCAGGCGGCTGTCTCGGATTCTTGCTCTGGAATTTTCATCCTGCAAAGACCTTCATGGGAGATACAGGCTCACTGTTCCTCGGAGGGTATGTATGTGCTGTTCTGTTCGGACTTGACAGGGAAATCCTTCTTATACTCATAGGATTTGTATATATAGCAGAAATGTTTTCGGTTATATTGCAGGTGACTTATTTTAAGCTTACCAAGGGAAAAAGACTTTTCAAGATGAGTCCGATACATCATCATTTTGAAATGTGCGGCTGGTCTGAGGTGAAAATAGTTATTGTATTCAGTCTTGTCGAAGCATTATTTGGTGCGATAGCATTGGCAACAATAATGTTTGACGGAGGAATTGCATTTTAGTCTTTGTGTTTTATTATGAATTTTTTAGGAAAGGGAGTGTTATTAAATGCCTAATAGTTCATCTCCGGCACGAAAGCTGCCGGTGAATAAACCGCAGCCGAGTGGCAATAAGGCACCGGGCTTACAGGAGGTTACTGATAACAAGGGGTTTAAAAAGGTTAAAAATAAAATAAAGCTTTTTTCAATACGGCTCGGAATGGATATGACATTTCTCTTTCTTGTGATTGTATTGGTAATAATAGGCATAATAATGATGTATTCGGCAAGCTATCCTGCTGCATTGTCAAGTAAAAATGACAGTCAGTTGTACCTCACAAGGCAAAGCATATTTGCTGTTTGCGGACTTGTGGCTATGATTTTTATATCATATTTTGATTATCATCATTTCCATTTACTTGCCCCGTTTATATATCTTATCGGTTTGGCACTTCTTGTTATAGTCCTTTTTATGCCGGGTGACCCGAAGCGTTGGATAAATCTCGGATCTGTACTTTCGTTTCAGGCATCCGAGGTGGCAAAGTTTGCACTGATACTTGCAATGGCGGATTGGTCGTCAAAACATTTTAGAGAAATGCATACTTTCCGGTACGGAGTATTGCCGAATGTTATAATGCTTGGTATTTATGTTGTACTGCTGATAGGAGAGCCGCATTATTCGGGAGTTGTCATAATGGTAATGCTTGGGGCAATAATGATGTTCTTGGGCGGCGTAAGGCTGAGATATTTTGTTATTGCTGCTGTGGCTGTCGGTGCTGTTGTTTTATATCTTGTTGCGACGGATAAGCTTGGCTATGCAATGCAAAGACTTGACGGCTGGGGGCAAGCACTTACCTACACGACAGAGGATCTGTGGCAGACAACATATCAGACAAGAAATTCTCTATATGCAATAGGCTCTGGCGGAGTATGGGGTCTGGGGCTTGGTCAGTCAAGGCAGAAATTTATGTATATACCTGAGGCTCAGAACGATTTTGTATTCGCTGTTGTTTGTGAGGAGCTTGGATTTGTCGGGGCTGTGCTGATCCTACTAATATTTGTTCTCCTTGTATGGAGGGGAATAACCATATCCATGAGGGCAAAGGATCCGTTCGGGTCGATGCTCGGAACGGGTCTGTCGGCACAGATAGGAGTGCAGGTAATACTCAATATACTTGTTATAACCGACTGGCTGCCGAACACGGGTATAAGCCTTCCGTTTTTTAGCTACGGAGGAACGTCTTTGATGATGTTAATGGCTCAAATGGGAATAGTTCTTTCGATTTCGAGAACTTCAAACCTCGAAAAAATTTAGGAGTGAGCTTTTATGAGAATTCTTTTTGCAGGCGGTGGAACCGCAGGTCATATTAATCCTGCGCTTGCGATAGCAGGCTACGTTAGGGAAAGACAGCCGGATGCAGAAATACTTTACGTGGGGAAAACAGGTGGAATGGAAGAAAGACTCGTTCCACAGGCAGGCTTTGAATTTAGGGGTATATCTGTTCAGGGCTTTAGCAGAAAGCTTACACCGAAGGGAATAAAGGATAATATTATCACAGTAAAAAAGGCGATAACCGGAGGGAGAGCGGCTAAGAAAATAATACAGGAATTCAAGCCCGATATATGTGTGGGAACGGGCGGTTACGTCAGCGGACCTGTTATAAGAGCTGCTGCAAAGCTCGGTATTCCTACACTTATACATGAACAGAATGCTTTTCCTGGTGTTACGAATAAAATGCTGTCTAAGTATGCCGACAGAGTGATGCTTGCCATGCCGGCGGCAGAAAAGCATTTCAAGGGTAAGCCTGAATTTGTTATAACCGGAAATCCCGTAAGGGGAGAAATACTTACAGCAGACAGGGAAGCAAGCAGAAAAAAGCTTGGGCTTGACGAAAGACCCGTTATACTTTCCTTCGGAGGAAGTCTTGGGGCAAGAATCATCAACGAATCGCTTGCAGATATAATAGCAAGAAGTGCTAAGGACGGAAAATATCAGCATATCCATGCATATGGACAGTATGGAAAGTGGTTCCCGGATCTTTTGGGGGAAAAGGGTGTAGACCTCGCAAATGCCAAAAACCTTGATATAAGGGAATATATAAATAATATGCCGACCTGTCTTGCGGCTGCGGATGTTGTTGTCGCAAGGGCAGGGGCAATAACCCTCAGCGAAATTCAGGCAAAGGGAAAGCCTTCGGTGCTAATACCCTCGCCGAATGTAGCAGAAAATCATCAGTTCCATAATGCAATGGCCCTTGTAGAGAAGAATGCCGCAGTTATGATTGAGGAAAAGGATCTTACACCGGAAAAACTCACAGAGGCAATAGATAAGCTTGCTTCTGATCCAAAACGGCTTGCGGAGTATTCGGAGAATGCGGGCAAAATGGCTGTACGTGACTCGGTAAAAAGAATATATACGGTAATAGTAGAGGTTATAGCATTGGGAAATAATAAAAAATAATCTGATATAGAAAAATATTCCCTCAACGGAGGAATGAAGATGAATTATAATTCCGGGGGCGGAAACGGAAAACGTCCGCCAAACGGCAGGGGCGCTCCAAATACCGAAAAAGCCTCCGCTGCAACAAATAATAGTAAACAAAAGCAAAGACCAACGCCCTCTCCGGGGAACAGCTCCGGGAGGACGGCTGTGAAATCAGGTAATGTCCCGAACAGGAATGCAAGGGGAAATACAGAAAGAAACATTCCGGCCGATCTGAAAAAAAAGAGGGGTACGATAAATAAACCTGAGAAAAGTCCGGCTCCCAAAAAGAGAACGACCCAACATGAAAAAGAACCTGATTTACAGCAAAAATCCTTGTCAAAATCCGTAAGAAAGGTTTCCGGAGAACAAAATGGGTCTGCTGATAAAGAGGAGATAGCTGTTCCGAAAATAATCACACCTCCGAAGGAGCCGGTTAATCCTTACATAAAAAAGATGCGGAGGGTTATGCTTGGGGCTGTGGCATTACTTATACTTATTGCAATATGTGTAGGGATGTCGTTGACAGTATTCTTCAAGATTGACGAAATAACGGTTGAGGGAAAGACACGCTATGCGAAGGAGGATATAATAGCCGCCTGCATGATAAACAAGGGAGATAATTTACTTCTATGTGATACATCCCCCGGAGTTAAAAAGATACAGGAAGAATTTCCCTATATAGAAGAGGTGGATATACAAAAGAAAATTTTTAACAAAATTAATATTGCAGTAACGGAAGCAAAGCCATCATCCGTTGTTGAATATAACGGCAGGTATCTTGTGCTTAGTAAAAGCGGAAAAGTTATTGAGATTAACAATCAGAACAAATATAAGGATATACCGGAAATATTGGGAGTAAAACTTAAAAATGTAAAGCTTTCCTCAAAAATACAGTATCAGGACGGCAATCTGGCAAAATATCCCGATAAGATATTAGAAGGTATAGGCAAGTATAAAATTTCGGATATCAAAAAAATAGATATTTCAGATACAACATCAATAAAGCTAATAAGAAGTAACGGATTCAGTATCATTATAGGAACATTTGCAGATATTGAATATAAGCTTCAAACAGCAGCGGATATACTTTCAAAGAATGTAAGGGAAAATGTGTCGGGTACGCTTGATGTATCTCTTGCCTCACCAAACGGTGGAAAATCTTACTTGAAATTAGAATCTGAACCAAGCAAGGTAAGCTCAAGTCCCCCAAAGGAAGAAAGTAAAAAGACACAGGAAAGCAAGACTGAGGAGGAAAGCTCTGGGAAGCCGGAGGAAAGCTCAGAGGAATCCGTTGCCGAGGAAACGTCAGTCGGTGAAGAAAGTGATTATAATGATGATACATATTACGATGACGGTTATACGGACGATACCTACACTGATGACGGTTATACGGACGATACCTACACGGACGACGGTTATGCTGACGATACCTACACTGATGACGGTTATACGGACGATACCTACACGGACGACGGTTATGCTGACGATACCTACACTGATGACGGTTATACGGACGATACCTACACGGACGATGGTTATGCTGACGATACCTACACAGATGACGGTTACACAGATGATGGTTATACGGACGATTATTATGCCAACGATGGGTATGGAGATGACTATTATTAAAAACGGTATTTTGAACAAAAATTGCATATATATTTTATGAAATATGAATTAAGAATAATAAATATGGCGAAAATTATCGCTTAGATATTGAAATTGAAAGAGAAAAGTGGTAAATTAGTATGTAGTTGTAAAAATTATAAGGGGCATAATGACCGGCTTTGCTTTTTGCAATTATATGCGGATATTAATCTGAAGGGAGCATAATAAATGCCTTACGAATTTGAAAATAACGAGATCGACAATGTAGTCAACATTAAAGTTGTTGGTGTAGGCGGAGGCGGAGGAAACGCTATTGACCGAATGGTTGATTATGTGACCGGTGTGGAGTTTATTTCTATAAACACGGACCGTCAGGCGCTCAACCGCTCAAAAGCAACACAGAAGATGCAGATCGGTGAAAAAATTACCCACGGAAAAGGCGCAGGCTCAAAGCCGGAAGTAGGGGAAAAAGCGGCCGAGGAAAGCAAGGAACAGATTGCAGAGGCTCTTAAAGGAACGGATATGGTATTCATTACTGCCGGTATGGGCGGCGGCACGGGTACAGGCGCGGCACCGATCGTTGCAGAAGTTGCCAAGGAAATGGGAATACTTACCGTTGGAATAGTGACAACACCGTTTCTTTTTGAGGGTAAACGCAGAATGGAACAGGCTGAGGGTGGTATTTCAAAGCTTAAGCAGCATGTGGACTCCCTCATTGTTATTCCTAACGAAAGACTTAAGCATATAAGTGAAGAAAAGATTACGCTTCAGAATGCATTTTTTGCAGCAGATGATGTACTCCGTCAGGGCGTACAAAGTATAACCGACCTTATAGTAATTCCGGGTCTTGTTAATCTTGATTTTGCCGATGTGACTTCTGTTATGAAAGATGCAGGATACGCTCTCATGGGCGTTGGTGTTGCATCCGGTAAGGATAAGGCTAAGATTGCGGCTCAGAATGCTATATCGAGTCCGCTCCTCGGAACATCTATTCAGGGTGCAAAGGGTCTTATCGTTAATATTAAGGCTTCCGCCGATATTGGACTTGATGAAATCCAGGAAGCTTCAACAATGATTTCCGAGCAAGCAGACGAGAACGCTATCATTATCTGGGGTGCTGCTCTTGACGATGAAATGGAGGATGCAATCAGCGTTATTGTTATTGCAACAGGTTTCCCGACAACGGATAGCTATGCCCCCATAGGCAAGAAAGATGACAAAAAGCCGGTTTCACAGTTTCAGTATGGCAGTCCGGCAGTAAGGAATGAACCGTCCCGTTTTGGTGCGGTTACAAGACCTCAGGATAAGACAACTCAGCAGACAAAACCGCAGCCGAGCTATAATCCTTTTGCTCCGCAGCCGCAGCCGAGCCAACCGATTCAACAGGTTCAGTCTTACCCAAATGTGGGAACTTCATATCCTAATGCAGCTACAACTTATCCGAATGCAAATACCTCGGCTCCGACACAGCAGACACGCCCTGAGCAGTCGAAGTCAGATACCAACGGAGATTCGGATGATTCATATATGGATATAATTTCTCTTTTCAATAACAAGTAAATTTTTAAGCCTGTCGGTTTTCGGCAGGCTTAATTTTCGGTTGTATTGAATTAATTATTGGAAAATGATAGAATTATAAATATACCGTACGCAGAATGAACGGAATAATTATAAAAACGAGGAAGAAAAGGGGATAATCATATGAAAAATAAACACGTTGTCGATTTGACAGATCTTTCCCATAGAGAGCTTATGGATATAATCAGTCTTGCCAATGAAATAAAATCAAAACCAGGCGATTATCTTGATGCCTGCAAGGGAAAAATACTTGCAACTTTATTTTATGAGCCGTCAACAAGAACACAGATGTCCTTTCAGACCGCTATGCTGCGTCTGGGCGGTAGAATAATTGGATTTGACAATCCGCAGAATTCCTCTGTTGCCAAGGGGGAAAATCTTAAGGATACTATAAGCGTAATAGGCGGATATGCGGATATCATAGCAATACGTCATCCGAGTGAGGGAACGGCCGCCGCTGCGGCTATGTATTCGCCCGTTCCTATAATAAATGCCGGTGACGGGGGGCATCTCCACCCGACTCAGACACTGACAGATGTTATAACGCTTCATAATGAACTGGGCAGACTTGATAATCTTTGCATAGGTTTGTGCGGTGATTTGAAAAACGGACGAACAGTACACTCACTTATAAAAACGATGTCAACTTTCAGGGGCAATAAATTTGTTCTTATATCAACTCCGGAGCTTTCTGTTCCTCAGTATATCAAGGATGTGATAAATGCTTCTGAGTGTGATTATACTGAGGTTACAAGCCTTGCAGAGGCAATGCCGCAGTTGGACGTGCTTTACATGACAAGAATACAAAGAGAGCGTTTTTTAAGCGAGGAGGAATACCAAAGGCAGAACGGTGTATTTGTTCTCGATAAGGACAAACTCAGATATGCCAAAAAGACTATGAAGATACTGCACCCTCTACCGAGAGTTGACGAAATAGATGTAGAGGTTGATTATGACGAAAGGGCAAAATATTATATACAGACAGTCTATGGAATGTACGGAAGAATGGCACTAATACTTACAATGCTTAAAAATTATGAGAAAGTATTTGCACCGAGGGTAATGTCTACACATCCGTTCAAATGTTCAAATCCGAGGTGTATAACAAAAAGCGAAAAATACCTTCCCTCAATATTTACGGAAGCCGGAGGAGATATGCTTCTGTGCAGATACTGTGACGGACGGACGCTTATATAACAGCCGAATTAAATAGTTACTTTAAAAGCACTTGATTAAATCTGCTTTTTATGTTAGAATGATAGACGAAATTATATACAGGAGGAATTCTTTATATGTCAGGACATTCAAAATGGAGTACAATAAAGAGAAAAAAGGAAAAGACAGATGGTGCAAGGGCCAAGGTATTTACAAAAATAGGCAGAGAGCTTGCTGTTGCAGTACGAGAGGGCGGCGGAGCAGATCCTGCGTCAAACTCAAAGCTTCGTGAGTGTATTGCAAAGGCAAAGGCAAATAATGTTCCGAATGATAATATTGAGCGTATCATAAAAAAGGCTGCCGGAAGCGCAGATGGTGACAGCTATGAAAATATTACCTATGAGGGCTACGGTCCGTGCGGTATAGCCGTTATTGTTGAAACACTTACGGATAACCGTAATCGTACTGCCGGAGACGTCCGTCATTATTTTGATAAATACGGAGGAAATCTCGGAACACAGGGTTGTGTATCCTTTATGTTCAGTAAGAAAGGACTCCTTATAATTGAGAAGGAAGATAATGACGAGGATAAGGTCATGGAGGATGCACTTGAGGCAGGAGCATCTGATTTTAATGCCGAAAGTGACGATGTGTACGAAATATATACTGAGCCGGAGGAGTTTGGGTCGGTTATGGAGGCACTTGCCGACAAGGGCTATGAATTTGTTTCTGCCGATGTATCAATGATACCATCAACCTATACAAAGATAGATGATGATGAGGCAGCTGTAAAGATGCAGAAGCTTCTTGATATACTTGATGATAATGATGATGTTCAGAATGTATATCATAACTGGGATATGCCGGATACAGAAGAATAATACCGATAGGCTGTAAAAATTTGCCGTACTGTGACTGTGGAAGTCCGGTACGGCAATATGTTTTTTATCAGTCATTCCTGAAGCGTGTCTGGGCTTGTGCAGACAGTTCAACTATTGAGGTATAGGCCTCTTCATATTTGTCAATAACAGTTTGGCTGTCATGTTGGTAAAGGGTATCATCACCTGTGCTTTGTGAGGTAGAGATAAGGCTTTCAAGCTCAGATAATTTCGTCAGTGCTGTTTTAGAATTATTTTTAAGCTCCTCGTCAATGTCGGTGTACCTTTCCGGGGCATCAAGCTTTATAAGGTTTGTGTAAAGCTCGGAAAGCTTATCAAGAAGCTCGGTACATTCCTTTGCATCATCCGGACTTCTCGTATCAAGATTATCCTTAATTTTGCGGAACTCTCTTGTAAGACCCACAGCCTGCTGAACGTTGCTGTTTACCTGCGAAACATAATTACCTATACTGATACTGCTGTTGAAAGAACAGGCGGACACAGTTGCAACAGTGAATAACAATGTAAACACAACAAAAATTATTTTTGTGGATTTAATGCTTTTCATATATTGCCCCCAACATTAAAGACCGTATTCACCGAGATCTATTTTCCCGTTCAACTCATATATCTGCTCGAGCAGAATAGCTGTTCTACCCTTATAATAATTCATAACAGCAGCCTCGGCGGCAATAAGCCCTTCGGTTCCCGCACCGCTTGCTTCGGCGTAAAAACTGCTTTCAGCTTCGGGAAGTCCTTCTGTCCATTCTTCCTGTGATTGCAGCAGCTTCCTATACTCCTCGGGCCTATCTGCGAGCAGAGCATCGAGCTTAGTAAATACTTCGCTTACTTTATCCTTCCATTTTGCCGAATAAGCCGCTGTAACCTGCCGCATTTCACTGCTTGTTCCGGCGTTCTGCTGTTCATTGGCATATTCCTTATCAAGGGCATTTTCGGCGAAAATTTCATTAAAGGTATCGTTTGATGTAAAAACAGCGGCAGTATGGTAATCATCTACTATTTGCTCATCGTCGAACTGATATCCGTCAATGCTTACCTGGGCAGCAGAGGACTCATCGGGGGTGTTTACATAGGAGGACTCGTCTGCTATATCACTTTCATCGCTCAATTCACTGCTGTCCTCGGTACTCTCACTCAGGGAGCTTTCATCACTCGTTTCAGTGCTGGCAGTATTACTTGTGCTGCTTTCCTTACTTGTGCTGCTTTCCTTACTTGTGCTGCTTTCCTTACCTATGCTGCGTTCCTTACCTATGCTGCTTTCCTTACCTGTGCTGCTTTCCTTACCTGTATTACCCGTGCCGACACTGTCTGAATTATTTTCGTCACTCTGTTGGGAAACTGAGACATTATCATCCGAAATTTCCCGTTCGGAAGCTTTGTTATTATCATTTGATAATGAACAACCACCCGATACTATCAAAGAAGCAAAAATAACCACCACAAGAATTTTATTTATACGCTTATGCATTTATATTCAACCTCCTTTATTTTGTATTCCTATAATAGCATAATAATCAGTTTTTTTCAATAATCATCAGATAATTAACATTACAAAAAATTGTACATCATAATACAAGCGAAAGAACAAGCATTTCCTTTGTCTTTTCGTAAATGTCATCAATGTCATCAATGGGAAGCGGATTTTGCCCTTTGCCTATTTCCACGGTAAAGGCAGGACGATGAAATTTTTGTACGAACCAATCCTTAAAACCTCCGCCGACTGCAAGCCCCTCCGGCTCGCTTACACGATAGCCGCTTACCCCTGACAGAGCCTGAGCCATTTTGTGTGCCTCTTCGTCCTTATAATCCCCGAAGCTCCAATAAATTTCCTCCCCCTGACTGTGAAAGGCCAAAGCATGAGTTATATTTCCAGCACGACAATATGATGCGATTGTACGACTTTCCGGTTCACTTTCGGGAGATTCACCTCCGTACCGTGTCGGAGAGGGGGAGATTATACCGTTATCAATTTCCATCTTATGAAGGCTGTCCCAGTCTGCAGAAAAATTATGGTTGATATCAACTCCTGCGGCATTTGACTGCCAGCGAGAGGTATTTCCGCCGCTTGCCTGATTTACAAGGTTCTCATATGTTCCGGCTGATTTTGCACCGTTTATCTGAATTTCCACACCGTCCGGATTTATGCAGGGTACCATTGCAAGCCCACGCATATTAAGAAATGTTCCGACACGAACACCGCAGATTGATTCCCCATTTTTTACAGCAGAGCAGACATCATTGAAAAAACGAAGGAGCAGTGAGGTTGTGAGCCATTCCATTCCATGAAATGCCCCGGCAAGAAGAACCTGTTTTTGCCTGTTGCCGATGCAAAGCATATCTATGGGTCTTGAACAACGGCTTTCACCGATTGTATCACGGGAAATGAAGCCGTAATCAATAAGCAGTCCGCCGATAAGAGCCTCTCTTGTTTGTCTGTCACATGGTCTTTTCAGTAAGGCTTTTTCAAACATCGTTTTTCTCCTTTCATGATTCATGGTATTACGGGTTAAAATAATAATATATCAGATGTTTTGATTAATCTGTCATAATAAAATGCCTACAATATTTTTTGTATGGGGTAAAATATGTGTAATATTGCCGATTGACATTACAAGGCTTTTTTCGTATTATTTATATATAAAATAATGTCAGAGGTGTATAATTTTATGGCAGGCGACTCCGACGGGAATTATTCGGATATTCTTATGTTTACTTCGTATGATCCGGGAAATATTATGATAGCGGCTTTTGTGATTTTTTTATTTTTTATATTAAGCTTTTTCCTTTCTTATTTTTGTGGAGCGGCAGCTTCGGCATCTGTTGGAATAATAAAGAAAAAGGCAGACGAAAGTAATTCCCGCAGTGCAAAAAAAGTTTTAATGATACTTGAGAACGTTGAAAAGTACACTTTATTCTCTCATATGAGCTGTGCAGTCTGTTTATCAGCCGTTTTGCTTATATGCGAATTTTCATTTATGCCGCCTGTTGGAGTATGGTTGTCAGAGGCTTTCGGAAATATAACCGCCGGCTTTTGGGTTTCCGCTGTGGCATCGTTTCTTATTCCGTGTATAATATTTTTGTGCCTCGGAATATTCCTTCCCGGTAAACTCGGGGAGAGAAGACCGGAAACAGCGGTTTTGCGTTTTTCCCGTGCTTTTTCGGCAGCTTCAGTAATGTTTCAGCCGGTTGTCGGTTTCTCATGTCTTCTTTCAAATATTATTGTCAGATTATTCGGATATAATACGAAAAAAATATCAAATCAGCAAACGGAAGAGGAAATTCTGCTTATGGTGGATAAGGGCGAGGAAAACGGCTCTATTGAGGGAAATACTAAAGATATGATAGAAAATGTCTTTGACTTTGACGATACTGCTGTCGGGGAAATCATGACCCACAGGAAAGATGTCGTTGCAGTCAGGAAAAATGCAAGGCTTGCGGATATTGCAAGGACAGCAATAGAAAGCGGACGTTCGAGGATACCGGTTTATAATGAAGATATAGATGATATAGTCGGGATAATATATGTAAAGGATCTTCTTAAATTTGTTAATACAAATCCTCCGGAGGGAGAAATAGGAGGAGATATAATAAAACCCGCAGTATTTGTTCCGCAGTCGAAAAGCTGTAGTGAGATGTTTGAATATATGACCTCGCATAAAACACAGATTGCGGTTGTTGTCGATGAATTCGGCGGGACAGGCGGTATTATTACAATGGAGGATCTGATAGAGTCCATTGTAGGAAATATACAGGATGAGTATGACAACGAGGACGAGGAAATAAAGCAGCTGAATGAATACAGTTTTACCGTTGACGGTGCAACCTCACTTGATGAGATAACCGAGCTTACGGGTATATCCTTTGAGGACGATAATAACGATACGATTGCCGGAATAATGCTTGACAGAATGGGACATATTCCAAAGGACGGGGAGCATCCGTCAGTTGTTATAAATGGTACACGATTTACTGTTCAAGAGGTGGAAAGCAGGAGAATATCAAAGGTGCTTATAGTGAAAAACCACAGTGTCACTGCAAATAACGAGTCATGATATAAGAAAATGTGATAGGCGTGTGCTGTTTTTGGCTTTTTGCAGAAGAAAATGATTAAAAAACTTGCAATTTTCCAAGATGTATAGTATAATTAACAAAGCGTATTTGCTGATTTATCCCGAAGAATATCGGGGTTGTATTTGTATAAAAATTATTTTAGGAGGATTTTAAATGATTACAGCAGGCGATTTCAGAAACGGCGTTACATTTGAGATGGACGGACAGGTGGTAACCATAGTAGAGTTCCAGCACGTTAAACCCGGAAAAGGTGCGGCTTTCGTTCGTACAAAGATCAAGAACGTAATAACAGGTGCAGTGGTTGAAAAAACCTTTAATCCGAATGATAAATATCCGACCGCATTTATTGAGAGAAAGGATATGGAATATATCTATAATGACGGAGAACTGTACTACTTTATGGATAATGAAACATATGAGCAGACACCTATTAATGCGAGCGTACTTGGGGATAACTTTAAGTTTGTAAAGGAAAATATGGTATGTAAGATCATGTCATATAAGGGCAGCGTTTTCGGCGTTGAGCCTCCGACTTTTGTTGTTCTTGAGGTTACACAGACAGAGCCGGGTGTAAAGGGAGATACAGCTACAAACGTTACAAAGCCTGCTACACTCGAAACAGGGGCAGAGATAAAGGTTCCGATCTTTATCAATGAGGGCGATAAGATTCAGATTGATACAAGAACAGGCGAATATATGTCAAGAGCACAGTAAGCCTGTTGATACCGGAGGTAATAGAAAATGCAGCTTAGCGAAAAGGCAGCTTATATTAAGGGACTTATTGACGGTCTTGAGCTTGATCCGACAGATAAGCAGACGAAGATTTTCAAGCTTATTGCAGATTTTCTTTCCGAAATGGCAGATGAGGTAAAGGAGCTTGAGCAATGCTACGATGATGTTTGCGATCAGGTAGACGGGATGAGTGAGGATCTTTCCGGTGTTGAGGATCTGCTATATGATGAGGATTTCGATGATGACCTTACATACAGTGATTCTGACGATGAGGATCTTGCTTATGAAGTTACCTGTCCGAATTGCGGCAGTACCACCTATATAGGCGAGGACGCACTGAATGACGGTGTTATAAAATGTCCGGAATGTCAGGAAGTTCTCGAATTTGATTATAATGAGGATGAGCTTGACGAAAGCGAAGAGGAATAATAAGTTTTAATGAGTACGCAGAATCTTGCCTGAATATAAGCGGGATTCTGCGTTTTGGTTGACAAAGGAGGAAGAATTTATGCTGATTAGTCTTTTGAGGTCGGGAAATATCGTCTCGGTTATAATGTATATCCTGTCGGTTTTACTTACGATATTTCTTGTACTTCCACTGCATGAATGTGCTCACGGCTTAGTTGCCTATAAGCTTGGTGACGATACTGCAAAGAGACAGCGTCGTTTGACTCTCAATCCCTTAGAACATATTGATTATCTCGGTGCGTGTCTTATGCTTATTATCGGCTTCGGTTGGGCAAAGCCTGTTCCGATAAATCCGAGAAGATTTAAAAATCCAAAGGCAGGTATGGCTCTGACTGCACTTGCAGGACCCGTTTCAAACCTTCTTGCCGCAGTAGTTGCAGGTTTTATACAAAACGGACTTATGTTTATGATTCTTAAAGGTATTATTCCGTACAATGATTTCATGTATTATGTGTTGATTTTCTTTGAATTTCTGGTTTCCATAAATATAGGTCTTGCAGTGTTTAATTTTATACCTATTCCGCCGCTTGACGGCTCTAAAATTCTTATGGCATTTCTCCCGAATAGGGCAATAATTTGGATAGAGGAAAGAATACAAATAATTTCGATAGTTTTGTTTTTAGTAGTAATGATGGGCGGACTTGACGGAATACTCGGCAGAGCGAATAACCTTTTCTATGGTTGGATTTCGTGGCTTACATGGCTTCCGTTTTCATTCTTTGTGGGCTGACAGAGGTGCGGATTTTGGAGGTATTATCATACAAGGTCAGCACATTTGAGGGACCGCTTGACCTTCTGCTGCACCTTATCGAAAAAAATAAACTGAATATATATGATATCCTTATTTCCGACCTCCTTGATCAGTATATGGAACATATTCAACTGATGCAGGAGCAGGATCTTGAGGTAGCCGGAGAATTTCTCGATATGGCATCAAGGCTTGTACAGATAAAATCCGCAATGCTTCTTCCTAAATATGAAGAAGCTGAGGAAATGAAGCGTGAGCTTTCGGGACAGCTTATCGAATATAAGAAATGCAAGCAGGTTGCAAAAATGCTTTCCGAAAAAATAAGCTTTGACAGCTATTGCCGTGAGCAGGAGAAAATAAAGGCGGACATGAAATACCGCAGGAGTCATGCCCCAACGTATCTTGTCGGAGCATATCTTGCGGCTGTTGGCAGAGGTAAGGCAAAACTACCACCGCCTGAGGACGCTTTTTCGGGTATTGTTAAGAGGAAAATTGTTTCTGTCAGCTCGAAGATAATAGGAGTAATGAAAAGACTTTGGCATGGCAGAAAAGTTGATTACAGTTCTATATTCATTGATGCGGCAGACAAAAGTGAGCTTGTTGCAACTTTTCTTGCCGTATTGGAGCTTATCAAAGGAAAAAGGGTAAGAGTAGAAGGAGATGGCGACAGTCAGACGCTCATTCTTATAGGCGGAGGAAAAAAACGCAGAGAGGGTGATGAAAATGCAGGAGGAGAAGCTTAAAGGTGCTGTGGAGGCTGTTATTTTTGCCTGTGGAACCCCCGTTGAAATTGAAGGCATAGCAAGGACTCTTGAAAT
>CANRAN010000008.1 GCA_947628595.1 uncultured Clostridia bacterium
CTCAAGATATTTTTTAGATATTTTTTGACGTGCGGCTATATCCTTCAATGCTATGTACCCGTCATATTGATGTTCTGCCAGATCGAGAAGCATGCGAAGTGCATAACGACCTTTTGTTGAAATTCTCAATTTTATACCCCCATTTATAGTTCTTTATACTATAATACCATGTGTTTAATAGGTTTTCAAGCTTTTTTAAATATAATAAAAGAGATAATTTGTTTACGCAAAAGTATTTACATAAATCCCCTAATAAATCAGAAAATTTTTAGTTCTTTGTGCTGAATTTTCCGTAAAATTAGATTTATATGTAATAATAGTAATTTTTTTAAAAAATCTATTGGCTATTTTGTAGAAATGTGGTATAATACAGTTATTATTATGAGGGATAACTATATATCCCCATTGGAAAGGAGAAAATATATGATTTATTCTCATGAAGTAGAAATGATGTGCCCTGTGGCACAGGGGGTTGCTCATGGTGCCGCACCGATACCGGAAGAGTCTAAGTGGGTCAAGGCAAAGGACATTAAGGACATTTCCGGTTTCACGCACGGTGTCGGTTGGTGTGCTCCCCAGCAGGGAACCTGCAAACTGACTCTCAATGTCAAGGACGGTATTATTCAGGAATGTCTTGTTGAAACTATCGGATGTTCTGGTATGACACATTCAGCAGCTATGGCTTCCGAGATACTTCCCGGAAGAACTATCCTTGAGGCACTTAACACTGATCTTGTTTGTGACGCTATTAACACGGCTATGAGAGAGCTTTTCCTCCAGATAGTTTACGGTCGTTCACAGAGTGCATTCTCTGAGGACGGACTTGTAATCGGAGCAGGTCTTGAGGATCTCGGAAAAGGACTTCGTTCTCAGATTGGTACAATGTACGGTACTCTCGCTAAGGGTCCACGCTACCTTGAAATGACAGACGGTTATGTGACAAAGCTGGCTCTCAATGAAGATGATGAAATTATTGGCTATAAGTTCATTAATTTCGGAAAAATGATGGATTTTATCAAAGCCGGTGATGATGTAAATACCGCATTTGAAAAAGCTCAGGGACAATATGGCAGAGTTGATGATGCAGTAAAATTTATTGATCCCAGAAAAGAATAAAAAAGGGGGCTTATAATATGGCTTTGTTTGAATCATACGAAAGAAGAGAAAAAAAGATACTCGCTGCCCTTGCACAGTACGATATTCCTTCAATAGAGGCTTGTGCTGATATATGCAAGGAAAGGGGTCTTGATATCTACAAGCTTGTTGAAAGTATTCAGCCTATCTGCTTTGAAAATGCAAAGTGGGCATATACTGTTGGTTGTGCTATCGCTATAAAAAAGGGTTGTAGGAGAGCAGCTGATGTAGCGGCGGCAATAGGAGAAGGATTGCAGGCATTCTGTATTCCCGGTTCAGTTGCCGATCAGAGAAAAGTTGGTCTTGGACATGGTAATCTCGGAAAGATGCTTCTTGAAGAAGAAACGGAGTGCTTTGCATTCCTTGCGGGACATGAATCATTTGCCGCTGCAGAGGGTGCCATAGGTATTGCGGAAAAAGCTAACAAGGTTCGCAAGAAGCCTCTCCGTGTTATACTCAACGGTCTTGGAAAGGACGCTGCACAGATTATTGCACGTGTAAATGGCTTTACATACGTTGAAACCGAAATGGATTACTATACGGGTGAGGTCAAGGAGGTATTCCGCAAGGCATATTCAGACGGCCTTCGTGCAAAGGTAAACTGCTATGGTGCTAATGATGTAAGAGAAGGCGTTGCTATTATGTGGAAGGAAAATGTTGACGTTTCTATCACAGGTAACTCAACGAATCCTACTCGTTTCCAGCATCCTGTCGCAGGCACATACAAAAAAGAGCGTATAGATGCCGGTAAGAAGTATTTCTCAGTTGCATCGGGCGGTGGTACAGGTCGTACATTGCATCCGGATAATATGGCTGCCGGTCCTGCTTCCTACGGTATGACGGACACACTCGGACGTATGCATTCTGATGCACAGTTTGCAGGATCTTCGTCTGTTCCGGCCCACGTTGAAATGATGGGACTTATTGGTATGGGAAATAATCCTATGGTAGGTGCAACAGTTGCTTGCGCTGTTGCAGTTGAAGAGTCATGGAATAATTGATGACAGAAATAAAATACTGATAATAAATCATGGCGACCGTATTGTTTGTCTTTACGGTTGCCATTTTTTGTTACTTCAGTAGGAGCATAATATAACGTAAATAACCGAGAGATATTCTATGTACATTTCAAGACTTAGAGGATCTATGTGGGTTATGTGTTCAAGTTACGTAGGTACTGCTGTTGCGAATTGCGGAAAACCTAATTAGTAAATACAGAATTATCCAAATTTGATTTGGGGGATATTTAATAAGTCCGGGACGAGCCGAGATATTTGCCTCGTATATCAATCTGATTTCATATATATCAAGCATCTTCTTTGGGTTGAGTATTGCGTGTGTGAGCGAACCTCTCCCTACACACCCTTTTTTTTGACAAATATTATTATAATTCACATAAATCTAATATTTTTATGATAATATTGACAATAAACTGTATATAGGGTATAATAAAATTGTACTTTGTGAAAAATGTATAAATAGTTTTTGCCCAACTTATAATTTTTGGGGGGAATGTGATGAAAAAGACGATAGCCTTCATTACTTCTGTGTTTATCATTATCAGTATGTTTATAGTTGAGATGCCAATGGTTGTAAAAGCGGATTCTCTTTATATAAGAAAAATAGTCTCTGTTGTGTATGATGACTCCGGGAGCATGAAAGATGACAACAAATGGTCATATGCCAACTATGCGATGCAGACCTTCTGTGGTATGCTGAACAGTGAGGATCGGCTGTATATAAGTTATATGAGTGAGGCATATAAAAAACCCGATTATGAGCCAGAGGAAATAGACTTATCATCTGATAGGATACAGCAATCGATAGAATCTATAAAGATACATGACGGTTACGGACAGACACCATATAGTGCCGTGCAGGCAGCATATGATAAGTTACTTACAACGCCTGATTCAAACCCGAATACGCAATACTGGCTTGTTGTTCTGACCGATGGAGATTTTAATGATGCCATTATCAAAAATCCGGAACAACCGGACGAACTATCCGAATTTTTCGAGGAATATGTTTCTGAACCCATGCCTAATGGATCCAATGCTCAGGTTACATACTTTGCGATAGGTGATGGGGCTACAAGGGTACCGTCACAGGAAGATAAAGGCATACATACCTTTTCCTGTGCGAAGGATTCCGAGATTATTCAAACAATGTCTGATATAGCCGATCGTATATCAGGCAGAACAAGGCTTGATACCTCTGAAATAACGGAAATTGATGATAAAACTATTCAATTTTCGTCATCAATTTCACTTTTGAATATAGCAGTCCTCGCACAGAAAACAGATGCAAAAATTGACAGTGCTACATACAGTAATGAAGTTGCAATTCCGATAAGCCGAAAGGCTGAGCTGAGTTTTCAGGAATTTGACGGTAGGCAGTATCCGGATCTGAACGGTAGTGCTTATCTTCTGGGGGATACACAGAATATTATCGGTGCCGGTACATATAAAATAGTATTTGATAAGCCTGTTGATAAAGATAATATTGTTGTATTGGTTGAGCCGGCATTGGAGGTGAGAATGACAGTTAAACTGGACGGTAAAGAGCTGTCGGATCTTTCAGAACTGTCAGATGCTTCCGAGGGGAATAAAATTACTGTCAGTTGTGATCTGTATGAGATGAATACAGATCATAAGATTGAGCCGTCACTTTTGCCTCAAAACACTGTTTATAATATTTATGTCTATGAGGGCGATGTTGAAACAGTACACCGTTCGGGTACTGCGCCGGAACTGAAGGATTATGCTCTAAAAAACATACAGACGAAAATAAAGGCTTCTGTCCAAATTGAAAACTTTAATCCGATAGAATATACAAAGAAATTTACACCGAAGGCATATGTTCCTCCCGATGTTTATACAATCAAGGGGGGATATGTTGGTGGAGTGAAGAGCGTTAAATATGATAATATTGCACAGAATAAAACGCTCAAGCTTTGTTTTACAGTTAGTGTAAACGGCGAAGTGATAAGTGACCCCGAGGTTATCCGTGACTTGAATCCCGAAATAACTGTTTCACCTGAGGGAAACAGCGGTGAAATAAAAATTGAGGATGACGGTACAATCACCTTTTTACCTAATAAGGCTGAAATTGTGGTAGACGACAGTGGGCATTTTGATGTCGCTGTTACCTGTGTTATAGATAATGGAGTTTCAAGGGCTGAAGCTTCGGAAACCTATACCGTATTGGTAAGCGATTATGAGGTAATACCGAGAGGAGCAAATGGTTCTATCAGAAAAAACGAATTTTATAATAATAAAATCGGGGTTAGCTTCATAATCACGAAGGATGGAAAACAGTTAGAAATGGCACAGATAGAAAAGGATGTAGCTGTAAGCCTGAATGACGAATATAAGAATATGAATATCAATCTTACGATCGATCATGACGGAACAATACATTGTGTTCCGTCATCTGAGGAACAAAGGGAGTACAATTTCCTTTCGTGGTGGAGTAATTGGTGGTATTATTTCAGCCTTCCGGGTGGGGATATGACGGTTACCCTGTCGCATAGCTACGGAACGGCGGATCAGGTGATTGATGTTATTCCTGCCGATATAGGTTATATTATTGGTTGGGTTGTTGCACCTCTTTTGACAGAGATTATACTACTGGTTTTGGTGGTTTCCTATATTGTAAGGTATATTACTAAGCCGAGATTTGCTTCCGGTGCGGCAATTTATATCGGTAATCTGAGATATGACAGCGAAAGTGGAAAACATACAATAGTCTCATTCAAGAGAATAGAACTTAAAAAATTCAATAAATTCAGATATCTTTGGAACCCGTTCAAATTGCTTACCGTAGGTCCCGAAAACAGTGATCTTACTATATCAATATCAGCACTCAAAAATAATAAAATTTCCTGCAACAGCAGCTTTCCGTGGTATATAGCTGATGAGCTTATTTCTAAGGATCCGAGGATTGCCCGAATAGAAACCCCGCAGGACATCATAGATGTAATGAAAGCGAGTGGTGGTAGGTCGCTGAAGATAAAGCAGATTGATTCACGAAATGTAAGAGATAAGGGTGACCGAACTATCTGTATGAATGCAAGCAAATATTATTGTGTGAAAGCCCAGCTTGAAAATGCGGCGGGTCAATACAAGCAAACAGTAAGAAAAATCATGGCAGCAAAAATTTTCTGCTATACAAGAAGTAATTAACAGGGGGAATGTAGAAATGGCACAGATACTTTTAATAGGACTTGGCGGTACAGGAAGCAGGATAGTCAATAATGTTGTTGCGGATTTACAGCAATCCGCAAAAAGACAGAAAAAGAATTTTTCTTTTGATGATGGAAATATGTCATTTGCAGTTTTTGACACCAATAGAAATGATATTGAGTATATTGACAAATCCAATACAGGTATTACGAATATCAGAATCAGCAGTGATAAAAAAATTAGGGAATATATTTCTAACTATAAATCTGAGGGTGTTACTGATTGGATGCCGATATCAAGAAAACTGCTTGAGGAAACCATGATTGATGGCGCATCACAGATGAGGTCAAAATCAAGACTTGCATTATTTGACACGTTAAATTCAAGTACTATTGATGAGCTTAAAAGAGTCATTAATACTATGGTGGAGAACAAACCGATTGGTCAGAAGATAAGGGTAATGATAGTATCTTCACTTGCAGGCGGAACAGGTTCGGGAATGTTTATCCAGACAGCACTATGGATAAGACAGTACCTTGATGCACACAATGCGGATTCCACAATAAGAGGTGTGTTTGTACTTCCTGATGTTTTTATCAGCACGGTAAGGGATATAGCGGAGAGCAATGACGAAAAAGAAAGCCTGTATGCTAACGCATATGGAGCTATCAAAGAACTCAATGCTCTGACAAAGATAAAAGTGAAAGGTATGAAGCCCCCAAAACCTGTAAGGCTTGATGGTCTTTTTGACAGCGAAAGAAATATGACAGGAAATCCAATTTTTGATTATGCCTTCCTTATTGATAACATAACAACAAGTGGTAATGAAATGAAATCTCTCGAGGAATATGAGAAGTTTATTTCTAAAGTGATATATATGCAGCTTTATGCACCAATGAAGGATAACCTCTATTCTGAGGAAGATAATCTGTTTAAGATTTTTCAGAGGTGTGATGAGCCTATATATGGTTCCTGCGGTGCGGCACGAGCACTATATCCTACGGAATCAGTACGTCAGTATTGTGCAATGAGGGCAGCACTTGATTCAATATCCTCAGGTTGGATGAAAATTGACGGGCAGATAGAACGTATGGAGAAAAAACGAAACGAAAGGGAAAAGGCCGGCTATAATCCCGAACCCATAGACAAAAAGGCGGAGTATATACGAATTTTTGATGACGAAAGTTCAAAAACCGGTACAATGGTGGGTTCAAATCGTCTGTTTACTACAATAGCTAATGATGTTAAGTATCCCATAATGCAGGATGTTGGCGATGATACTGTCACAGAATGGGTGAATAAGGCGGATAAGTTTATGGAATCGCTTGATACACTTATTTGTGAAACAGTTGATAGTGATTTTTGTGATGATTTCCGGTCTATGAATGCCAAGGAAAGTCTGAAGGATATTACAAGCCATGCAGATGTTCTTGATGTATATATCATGACGACCAATGCCGTAAATGAATTTATTGACAAGATAAGCAGGGATATACCAAAGAAAGCCGATATGTTGCTTGAAAGAATATTTACTGCGGATATGGGCGATGTAAATGTAAGAAATGAAATGTCTGTCTATGGTTTCCTCACACAAAGGGATGAAAATGATAATTCAAGATTTGTTCATCCTATTGCTGTAAGGTATCTGCTATACAAACTGTCCCTCAAAATGAATGAGGTAAAAAAGAATATTAATGTTGATGGTGCAAAACGGGATGCAAGACAAGGCTACCGTGGGGACAGCAATCCGATTGATTTTGATTATAAGGGAACAAGGTCAGTTGAGGAAACTCCTGAGGATTTTGCCAATGTGGAACTTAAATGGTACAATAATGAGAAGAAGTATCTTGAGCAATTCCGGGACAAATACGAACAATTTAACCGCACACAGAATGAGCTTTGTCGTAAATATGCGATACAGCTTCTTACAGTGAATCTGTTTAACCTTATGGCTGAAAGGATGGGAATTCTTATTAAAGAGGTAGAGAGTTTCTTCCATGAACTACACAAGGTAATTGCGACATTAAAGGATAGTATCAGAACTAATATTGAGGCTACTAAAAAGGTTTCTGAAAGAACGATATATATCTACGCTTCGGAAAGCAATAAGGAAGAAATATATCAGTCTATCTGCGGGGATAATGATGAAAATAACCGTGATATCAATAATATAGTCGTAAAGTCGTTGTATGGCTGTTTCTGTGCAAAGATAAATGATACCTCCGAGTATAACAAGGAATATTCTAAAAACAGTGTAGTAGAAAACTTTACTGTCAATGTTGTTAAAACTTTTAAAAAAGGATTGACAAATAATCACCGCTCTGATATAGAACTTGATCTATATACTGCTCTTACAAGGCAGGTTGATGCAAGAGAAAAAGAGTTTGCAGGGAATAACGATGATGGAAGTGATATCCTGAATGTAGATCTGGATAATGAACGTGTCCTGTCGGACAATATTATGCAGGAAAAATATAAGAGGGAAATGTCAACACTTTGTGACAGACTCCATTATCTGGCTGCCCCGTGTATAAAATATGACGCAGAACTTGCTGCCGAGTTAGATGAACATTTGGATTCTGATTTGACTGAGGAGGAGGAAAGGGAATTCGATAATTCTGAGCCGAAGATAAAAAACAAGACCTTCTGGGGCTTTAACCCAATGTTGCCAAGAAAATATCCTGAACTTGCCCAAAAGCTTGGTATAAGGGTGAGTCAGCAACAGAATGAAGCATATGGCATTGACGAGCTTAACTGCTATCGTGGTATATATGGAATTATGGCAAAGTATATACCGAAGCTTGTAGAAACACCAAAATCTGATTTCTACATAAATTATTTAGCAACTATAAGGAGAATGACAATCGGGGTAGCGAATGGTAAGGAAGGCGCACTTACGGAAACACCTCATATCGATAAAACTTGGCATTATATTCTGCCCTATGTAACTCCGGAAAAGCAAATGGAAACAGAAAGAGAGTTTTACAGATCCTTTTGGATGGCTCTTGCGTATGGTTATATAACGTTAAATCCCGAAGGTAATTTTCAGACTAATGTTAGAAAGAAAACCGCCACGGGTGGAGAATATAATGACAGTGAGCTTGTAATATATAATGGAAGAACGGTAGACCTTAAAAGAATAGGAGATCTCATCAATGCGTTGAAGCTTGATCCAAGGTTCATACTTGACACCCAAAGAACATTAAATGCTTATCTTGAAATGGATCGCCGCCTTGACAGAGAACAGTATGACAGGCTTGCATTAATATCAGGCACCGAAAGAATATATTTCAGTGACGGTAAGAAAATTAGGGGCAATGAAGGGGGACTTGCATCCAAAGGCTTCTTGAATGCGGTGACGATTATAACAAAGTACATTGAAAGATCTGACCGTCAGATGGAGGTTGCGGCTGTACTTATTGATACACTGTATAGTCTTATACATGAGGTTCTCAGCGATGATTTTGCTGAAAATGAGGAAGAAGAGCTTGAAAAGGAATGTATCAGGCTTTGTGTAGAGATCTATAATAATTCGGATGAGCCCGGAAAGGAAACAATTCATGGTTTCCAAGACTGGCTTACAAAGGTTGAAAAGTCTGGTTTGAAATGATACACGTGTATATATTGGGTTGTTGCGTTAATAATGGTGAACAGGCGGTGGACTCAAATTAGCTTTTCAAAAGTTGCGTGCCGCAGTGGTTTAAGTTTTTACTCCATTTATGACAGATGCCTACACGGTGGTATTTTTCCTGATGGAATGAGGGAGTCGGTAACGAGGGGACGCCAACGAGACAGCGTCCCCTTATACATACCCATATGATCTACCCTCGGCGATACTTCGCCGATATATGAATTTCCATTTAAAAAGCGGTCGGTTATTGTTGCTGTTGTGACAATCTTATATACTGATTTATTGGCAGGTGGTTATTGTTGCATACTTTTTTTATAAATACATCCGATGAAGATATATTATCAAATAAAGATATTTTAGATATCGAAGAGATCAATCGCAAGCTAATCCTGCTTGATTGTCCGCTATCCCAGTGGGGAGAAGAGGGTAAGGGCTTTGAAACCTGTGCGGATAAGATAGGAGAGCTTATTGATAATCATCATGATATCAGTAATAATTTTAATCTTGCACTGTTTGTGGATCTTGTGGCAATACCGAGGTATAGAGTTATTTTTGAAAAATACGGTAATTCTACGGAAAGCTCGGTTTGCCTATATGCATTGTACAGTGTTATATCAAATTACATTAAAATGACACTAATAAAGAGATTGAAAGATTTTGCAAGGGATCCTGTCGAGGTAATTGTAATTTTTGAGGAAAACAAAAATTCAAAGAATGTTTTGAATTTTAACCTGGAAGATAACAAAGCCCTTCTTATAGAACAAATCGGTGACCTGATAGGTTTTCCGAATGAAAGTGGATTGTATGATATACTGAGTGAAAACTTTAAGGAACTGTATTCCGAGGGTGAGAGGATAAGAGAAATTGATGATGAAGCACAAAAAGCGGCTGAGCTTGGCAAGATATATATTTCAAATGAAATGCTTGAACAGTTTATTGAAAAATTGAATAATGCTTCAAAGGATGCTGTGTTCAAGGAGCAGTATGGATATTTCGGGGATAAGCTGAGATATTTGCTTGCGGGTGTAACGGATAATACCGATACAAAGGAACTTAGGGATAATTTCCTTATGAGTATATATGACGACTATAAAAACGGAAGATATTCGTTGAACGACTGCTTTTTTACATCTTTTGAAACCAATCGCAGGGCCGCAAAAAAAAATCTTACGGTAAGTCTCAAAAGAAATCTCAGTATATATTTTTATCTGACAGCTTGTGTAAGATCTGATACATTTATTGAGCCTGCCGATGTAAACGGTAATCGTATAGAAGTGGTTGAGGGCGGAGGAGCGACTTATTATCGGGCAAAGGATATTGCCGTTATTAACCGTGCGGGTTGGCTGAAAATAAAGGAATATTTTGCTGAGAAAAAACGAATATATACACGCAAATTAGAATCGACATATAAAATGAGGGAGTCATATTATTCCTTGGGACTTGCACCTAAACTTTATGCTTTTGATAACGAAAGGTTTGCTATTGATGGATATGGTTCATCAAAATCCGAAGACTGTATCAGCAGAATATTCGACAAAGAAACTGTTCCTGAATTTGACTATGACGGTTTGGAGATTGTAAAGAAAATGGAGGATAAAAGGGACGTGCCGCCTTCTAAATACATTTCAACTGCTGAAAAGCTGCGCAATTATCATTTATCCTACCTTGAGGCTCTGCAAATACATATTATGAAGGTTCTTTCCGGATATGCCAGGAGTGATGAAAACAACCCCCCTGTATTATCTAAAAGAATAGTCAATATTGATACCAATATTATAGATGAGGAGGCTACGGTATGCCGTTATGGTAAGAGTGATGCCTCAGAGGAAACGAATAAAATGGTTGTTGTTGAAAAGAATGCTTTAAATGCCTATAAAACCATTCAAAAGGAGTATTTTAAATTTTGTGCTTCAAAGGAAGTTTTTGTTTCTGATATTACCAAGCAGTACGATTGGCTTAAGGAAAGGATACAGCAAATTAATGAGAGTCTGAAAAGGCTTAAAATGATAGCCGGCATTTCATTGGGAATACTTATAGCATCATATATCCCGTATGTCCTTATCGGATGGAATAACATAACCTCGGATATCGGGTCATTTGTGGTAGGACTTTGCTCCCTTGCTGTTCCTGTTGCATTATTCGGTTGTGTTTTTGCTGTTTGTGTAATTCATCAGAAAAGAAAAATAAAAAAAATCTGGAATGAATTTTGGAATAAGCATTTGGAGACACTTGAGTCGAATAAGGCCTCCGCAAGGCATTTCGACAGACTTCTTGCAACCTATATACCCGCCCTCAGATACATATATGAATATTACCTTGATGTACGGTTCTGCAGAGATTGTCAACAAATGGGTGAGGCTAAGCTCTCACATCACATAAAGATGCTTAAAGACAGGATATCGCAGACTGAAAAAATACTGTCTGCCCTCCAATTAGGGGATGATTCACAAACAATGACATTGTCAGATACGAAATACAAGATTGATTATCATATGTCATACTGTAAGGGGGAAAATAATATTAAACTGTACTCTATTATTGATGATGAAGCAATAAAATTGATTTACGGAGGAGATGGAGTATAATGGATGTTGTAACAGTAACTATAAAGCTATTGTTAATTATTGTGTTTTCCGTACTTCCCGTGATTCCTCTGATATTGGAATATATCCAATTTAAAAGGGATGTAAAAAAAGGGATAAGCTCCAAGCGTTTAAGATTGCTGGTGTTCCTGATTATATATGTTATAATACTCACTGTTCTGTTTATGCTGCAAAGGGATATTCTTGATTGGATAGCCTCACTGAGTTTTGTGCAGTGGCTTGCATCAAAGTTAGCAGTGCTCAGCCGTATTTTTTATTGTGTGAGCATTTTTGCAGCAATTATTATAAATACCGCAATTGGATTTGTCTACCGTATTTTGCAGCATATTTTCAGAATTGGTCTGAAAAATAGTAATATTGCTGTTCCTGCCGGAAAGGACGGGGAATTTACACTTTTACAACGTATTGAGAGGAAAATAATTTTCTTTTTCAGACATGAAATATATTTCATGCTGGGAAAGATACTTTTGGGAGTAGCCTTTGGTCTTACAGTAACGTATTCGGTATTATTAATCCTTTTTCAGTTGCCTGCCTTTTTCAGTGCGGATTGGATACCGTATGCTGCATTACAAATGGCATTTGGAGCAGGGAATGTTTACTTTATTCTTACACTTTTATTACTGTGGGGCGTGTCCTTTTTTCTGAGAGGTCTTTGCAATCTTGAAAAGGAGTGCCCGGAACTGTTTGCGGATATGGATGACAATACTTCCGATGGGGAAATTGATCTTGATGTTATTGATAGGGCTTGCAGAAAGGAATACGACAGTTTTTTTGTGGGTTCATTGAACCTGTCAGACAAATCTGCTTCGGGGATGTCTTCTGTCGGTGAACAAAAAAACGGTTCTGGTGATATGATAAACACGAGAACAGGAAACAATGCGGGGGCAAGGGTCGCATTATCTTCGGACGGCGATTTTATCTTACAAAATGATGATGCAGAAATTGCCGAATGTATTGCAAGGGCAATCGAAAATGATGAAAGGTTTCCAAAGAAAAATGTTGATTTATACACAAAATGTATTGCCCGACTCCTTGAAAATGAGGATAACTGCTTCATTATCAATGGCAGCTTTTACAGTGATTTTTCGGTTTATCTTTTCAGATACCTTTCCATGATAGTAGCAAGGGGAGATAACATTGTCATTATCTGTAACAGCATACACGAAGTAGAAAGGATGAATAAATATGTAACAGACGGCTTTTCACTGATTAGCAGTTTGTACTGTAAGAGCAGTAAGAAAAATATAAGATTTGACGATCCTATATGGAAAATCCGAAAGATTACAAAAGAGGAGGACATGGCAAAGAGAACGCAAATGCTTGATGCATCCGTTATAATAACGACCTTGCCCTTTTTGTGTTCAAAACCATTTGAATATTTTAGCGGAAGCTTTATTCAGCTTCTGGATACGGTAATATTTTCAGATGTGCTCGAAACCATAAACCGTTATTCTGACCTGCTTTCGGCTATGAATCTCAGATTTCTTAATATAATCGAAAATAGCTCACGAAAGTCCAAGAGCAGCGAACACAATCCGAAATTCAGAATTAGGTATAAGTCCATGCCGATCAGGTATATAGCATTTGATGACTCAAGAATACCCGGACTGGACAAGGTACTGAAAAACTTTCTGTCCGTTAATTTTGAATCATTCGATATAATGACAAACAACGAAAATATAATGGTAAGGCTGTATAACAATGAGCCCCAGCCAAACGAAAAAGGTCAGCTTATTTTTCCGAATATTCTTAACATCTCAGAGAAGTTGGGTAATGTTATCAATATGGCAGTTGTCGCAGCAAGAGCGGGTGCAAGAGATGTTCGTATATATGAGGGCGGAGGTGTCCCATTTGAAAATTACAGAGAATCTCTTGCGGCAAATACAGGGAGATTGACAGATATTTATGGAAATGTAAGCATTACCATAAATGATCGCAGCTATATGGGAAATAATGATGCCGTTGTTATTGTTTATGATGAAAAGTCTAATTTGCCCGAAACATTGAGAAGGTACATTTCCCTTTTTGGGGACGATAAAATATTGCTCATGGTCTTGTCGAAGAACTATTTGTTTAGGGATTATTATGTAGACAATATTGATAAGATATGGCAAGGGTGTCAATATTCAAGAATACCGGAGTACGAAATAACTGTCAGGGATATAGCAAGGAAAATACTCCTAAAAGCAGACTCCGGCGGTATAACAGTTAAACAGATTTACGATCTTTGCCAAAATATAAGGATTTTCCAAAGTGATTTGGAGCAGGATGATATAAATTCTATTCTCAGAAAAGTGCTTGAGGTATTCGGAGTAAGTCAAAGGGACTATATCAATATATATGATTACTTTGAATATTCCCATTTCGGGGAGTTTGATGATAAGGGATATTTTGATCCGGTTGATAAAATATCCCTCAGGCATACCGGACAATATTATGATATCGTGAACGGACTTGATATGGCTCGGATTTATGTGAATGGAAACGAATATATGCTGCCTCTGAGCAGAATGCGTATTTCTCAGAATTACATTTCGGGACAGAATATGATATACGAGGGGAACATATACAAAATTGACAAAATTCGTACTGAAATTGGAAGAATAGAGGCAAGGCTTGCATCAGGCGGAAATAATGATGAAGCAGTTGAGTATATTCAGGATAGGAAATATATTGTCTATATGTCAGAGGACAGTATTATTAATGAAAAATCCAAACATATAGTTATCACAAAATCTGATATAGACAGTGAACCTAATATCAGTGTAAGAGATGTGTATATAAACGTGTTGTCATTCCCAATGGAAGTAATAACAAGAGGGTATTACATAATTGACCCTTACACAATGAAACTTGAGCCTCGTAACACAAGATATGTAAATATTTTTGAGGGCGTAAGCGAAAAGATATGTAAACATACCTACAGAAAGTATGGATATATAGAAAAGCCTTTCTATACAACAGATGAAATTGTTGGTGAGTCGGAACTGAATGCCTATGAAGGAAATGCAAAGGGTTTATCACTGAAGCTAAAGGGAAGCTTTGGCGGAAACAGTGATCGTATGCTGGCTCTTGCAGGTGTTATGCTTAACGAGATCCTAAAAATGATATACCCTTCAATTGCGGATTGTATTGCTGTTTGTCCGATATATCATGATAAGGACAAAATAGCAGCCGAGGGGAGAGGGGTTTTGGATTTCTACCCTGAGCTTGATTTAATTGGCGGTGATGTTTACTCGGACGATGAGATATGGTTGTTAATAATAGAGGATTGCGCAAGTGATGTCGGACTGCTGTATTCCCTTACAGAGTCGGGGGATGATATACTTAATACGCTCTTTAAGCCCATAAGAGATTATTTGGAATGGTATGTAAATTCCGTTGACGGCAGCAATTATCTGTATTTTGGGGGTGAGTCACTTCCTGAATGCTTTGATATTGATTCACTTCTCAAGCTGTCAGAATGTATGACGGGCAGTGATATACAATTCAGAAATACTGTTTCAGACAATAAACAGGAAATGGAGAGCTGTGATTTTTGCCGTAGGAGATTGCCTAAGAGTATGAATGATATTATCAAGGGCAAGGACGGCAGAGTAATGTGTTCGAGATGCCGACAGAGCGTTGTGGGAAATGATAAGGAAAAATTATCAGAGTTGGTTGCCAAGGCAAGAATGTTTATTGAAAGTACATATGGCATTGCAGCTGAAACAGGTGACAATATAAGCTTTGAATCCACCAAAAAGGTTGAAGAAATGATTAAAAACGGGAAGGTTGTATATCATCGTGGGGATGACCTTCCGCTTATGTCGTTTATTGATGAGAGTAAGCATATTTTTATAGAATACGATATACCCGAAGTTAATATACTGGAGTTAATAGTTAGAGGGCTTGTTCAGCTTTGGCAGATAAATGAGGTGCCGGATGCGAATGCCGAGCTTGCTGAGGGACATATTGCCTTTGTCACCATACAGTTGTTGAGTTTTATAGGAAAACGTGATATATACCGATCAATGCTGAGTTACTATGAAAGCACTAAAAATATTTCAGGTATGGGTTACCGTGCCCTTATCAAGCTTTTGGCATCAACGGGTGGCTATCGTGATAACCCATTCTTCCTGCTTATGTCCTCTGACGGACGTGAAATCAATATACCGAAGAGAAAAATTGCAGGCGAGGGAGATTATGGGGAGCCTTACAAACCGGAGGTTCCTGATCGCTGTACACCGGAGGAGCTCAGGTATTATTACTATGATAATATCCCCGAAAAGCTAAGGGTTTACTATAATACGCTTCTTGCCGCAGTTGAGGAATTCAAGGAATTTGTTGAGTTCACAGGTGTTGAAACGGACGATATCAGGAATGCTATGAAGGCTCTGAAAAATGATCATCCGGAGTTGTTCTGGTTAAGACAAATCACTGAGTTTTATTATACGGGGGATACTGTATCTGCACATATTGAATACAGTGCAGACAAAGAGGAATCAGAACGTTTACAGGAGCGTATAGATGAGGCTGTGAAGCCGTTTCTTGACGGTATTACACCTGAAATGAGTGCTTACGACGTGCTTGTGAGACTCCATGTCAAAATGATTAACTATGTTGATTATGATACTGTCGGTCTTAGGCGTGAAAAACGATCAGGAGGACCCAAGGATGAGGAAATTGATTCTCTCAGAACAATTTGTGGGGCCCTCTTGGAAGGTAAAGCAGTCTGTGCCGGATATGCAAGAGCAATGCAGTATCTTGCAAACCTGTGCGGCATCGAATGTACATATTGTTTGGGACGCTGCCATTCCGACGGTAAAATTGATGGAGAATACCATGCGTGGAATATTGTAAAACTTGACGGAGATTATTATCACCTTGATACGACATGGTGTGATCAATCCAATACGGTACAGACAATCAAGAAAACAGAAATCGGATTTGATTATTTCTGTGTTACAACAGATGAAATAACCCGATCAAGGGATATTGATATGGAACCGATTGAAATTCCGAATTATAGGAATAATAAGTGTAACTATTATATCCATAACGGATTGGTTATTGAGAACTATGATCCCGAAAAAATTATCGAGATGGCTGAGCATTTTGTCAGAAACGGAAAAAAATATGTAAGGTTTAAATGCTCATCACGTTCGGTGTACAACGAAGCGATGGACAAATTGTTCAAAACAGGGAATGATTCATGGAATGTTGTCCGTGCAGCGGCTGCCATTGATAACAATATCCGTTCGGATCATCATACATATACCTACAATGATGAAATTCTTACGATAAGTATCAATTTCGGGTAGGAGAATATATTGAAGTAATGGATCAGATATTTCTATATCAATTTTATGAAATAAAATATCCATCCCAATTTGAATGAACCGAATCAATTTGTGCTGTTCGTACAAATTGGTTCGGTTCAGAGCTTAAGTATGGGATTTTCTTTTGCTTTTTTTTACTGCACTCAAAAGCATATATATGGTTACGGCAGGCTTATCGTATATATACTTGTTGTTACTTGATTTTGGCATAATTTAATATTGTTGAAGAATTGCAAAACAAAATGCAATTCTTCAATTTTTAACTGTCAAAATAAAAATTATTTTCAAACATATCCGGAAGTCTTATCAACAAAATTTGCTAAAAATGAACTAAAAACGACTGAAATCTATTGACTTTATCATTAAAGAATGATATTATTGATGTGTATAAGTGAATTGTCATTGTTTTTTTGGCTTGATATTCACAATATAATTTTGATTATATTGTGGTGATTATATTGTGGTATCGAATCGATCATTTTTTTAATAATTGTAGAATAACGAAGGTTACTGTGGCAATTCTACACACGATCTTCCAACAGCCCTGAAACTTGAAATACGGGCAAAATTGTAGGTTAGGGAGTCGGATCGTTTTCTCATGAATACAGGTTTTGAGTTATTGTGCAATTAGTTTAAATACTCTATAGGAAGGAGGATGATTATGCTCGTTTGTATTAAATGCGGAAGGTCATTTGAGAACTGTAAGTACTGTATGTATTGCGGGACCCTTCTGAGGGAAAAGGTAATAAATTATGAAACCTCTCATACTTTACTGCGTTCAAATCTCAACCCCGCTAAAGTAGAACCCTTACGTCCTGCATCTGCTGAGCAAAATATGCAGGATGAAGTAAAAAAAAATGCAATTTCTGCTGCTGCGGATGCTGCTGTGGTTTACGCAGGTTCTACCCGAGAATCTTCGTACCGTGCGGAGTCAGATGATAAGGGGAGAGAAAACAGCGGCGTTAGTCGCTCCGCTTCAATTGGTAAGATTGATGGTGACAGTAACCAAGGAAATTCAGGTGAATCTCAAAATAATGCAGATGATTCAATGGATGACGAGATTGTACTTGCCTATGGAAGGAACGGACCTAAGTCGGATGTGCCGAGAAACACTAATATTGGGGGCTCAACAGGGATAGCAGTAGCTGAAAGTAGTGTTGTGCCGGAGGCAGTCGAAAATAATAGGGATTTTGAGAAATACGATGTTATTGAGAAGCAGTCGATCGGAAGTCAGACGGTTGTCGGATCTGAATCACAGGAAGAAGAACCGCAGGAAAAAGCGAATAATAACGTAAGCTTTGAAGATTTCATGCCGAAAATGGAGGAAACCTCATCAAGTGATATAGTTGAATCTGAAAAAACCGAAGCTGCTCCGTCTGAGTCTGAAACACAGGTAAATGACATTACACCGATAGAAGTTGAACCAGAAGTACAAGAGGAGCAGGAAGAAACGCCTGAAAACGATGTAAGCTTTGAAGATTTCATGTCGAAAATGGAGGAAACCTCATCAAATGATTTTGTTGAATCCGAGAAAACCGAAGCTGCTCCGTCTGAGTCTGAAACA
>CANRAN010000009.1 GCA_947628595.1 uncultured Clostridia bacterium
CTATGAATGCCGCAACAGCAGAACGTGCGAATGCCTCATTTGACGAACGGCTTTCAAAGGTTATTGTCATTTCATTTAACACTTTCACTCAATTCACCACTTCTTTCCAAAACATTAAGACTGCCAAGTCCTGATAGCTCCATAATTCTCCTGAGATTCTCAGGAATACTTACAACCCTGACGCTTCCCCCGAAAAGCAGCATCATCCGGTATCTTCCCATTATAAGACCAATTCCTGAGCTGTCCATAAAGTTGACAGCGGCAAAATTCAGGAAAAGACGCGACGGTTTTTTCTCTTGAATAAGTGCATCCGTCACCTCACGTATTTTCCTTGCGGTATGATGGTCAATATCGCCCGAAAGGTAAACCGTAAGCTCATTTCCGACAAATTTTGTTTTCGGTATCATATCAAAGCTCCTTCCACTAAAATATCAAAGTAACCGAATGTCGCTTTGTACTGCTATAATAAAACAAACTATATGTATAATTTGTAAAAACAGGTTATCACCTAAATTATGCATAAATAAAAAATACAAAAAAGGAATGCTGTATCGACTTTTATTTGATACAGCATTTCCGCTTTATATTCTTTTTTCGGCTCGAACGGCTACGGACTCGTATTAGAGTTTTTTGAGGTATCCTCTACATTGACATCAACCTCGTAATTTCCATATACCCAACAGGTCTGATATTTACTGTTGATATTCACCTTAAGCGGAACACTTCCATACCCTGAAAAACTTACCTTTGTAGACATATCAACCAATGCAGTTACCTTTGATGCTGTCAAGGTGTCGATCTGACTTTTCAGTCCGACAATTGTTATATCAATGGACTTTGTCGAAACTGTTGTTTTACGGTTCTCACTTTCGTTTATCACATTAAAGGATTTCAGCGTCAGCTCTTTTGTTGCAAGCTGCCCCGAATCAAATGTCACATCAGCAGAAGTTATCTGATTAAGATTTCTTATTCCCGAAGGTATTACAAGATCGACATTAATCTTATTATTCATCGGATTTATCTTTGAAATATCTATATCAGCTGTGCTTATATATGATATCTCATCGGTAACATCCTTCGGTACTGCTATACGTATTGAGGACGGCTCAATCTTAATGAAGCTGCTGTCATATACAAACGAATCAGGTGCATTTATTATATTAGGTACTATATCTACCGTTTGTATCTCCAGTATCGGCACAGTTGCGCTCACAGTAGTAGTGTCCACAGTTATATTATCAAGCGGTATTTTCTCACCTGCCGCATCCCTCAATACAATATTTGCCTCCACTGTCTGGGTTTCCGTTATAGGCTCTGTAAATCTATATTCCGCATCCGCTTCAGCTATACTGTTTACAATACTTTCCGCACCCTTAACCGTGACAGTTTGTTTGGCGAGAGTAGTTGTAGCAGCGTAATTATTTTCTCCGACAGAGCTTACGTCAATCTTATCCGTAATGTTTATTTCCTTTTCGGCATATCTATCAACATATACCTCTATTGATGACGGCCTTACCGTTGAATCAAAATTATAATCATTTTTTATACTGCCCTTTTTCGGAACGAGATTTACAGTATATGTTCCCGGCTCAGTTATTTCACTTGTATCCGATGCGGTAATATACATATCACTGCTTGTAACACTCGCAACAACAAGCGAATTTCCCGATATCCGAACCTCCGCTGTCTGCCCCTCAATTCCGAAAAATTTCAGATCATTCCCAAGCTCAGGCATCGTTATGGGTATGTCTGTTACCGTCAGAGAACGTGTTTCTTGAGATGTCATGGAAACATTTATCCATATTCCAAAGGCAAGTATAACGGAAAACAGCATAACAAACCTGTCATTGTAAAGGAGCTTGCCTATTTTGAACTTACTTTTTTTCCCTTTCATTTTTTCTCCCCTTCATTATGCCGTTAAAAATCGGTATTCTGTCTGATTTTTCCGTTTCAGCGGGTATCAGCTCAGTTTCAAGAGCCGTACTCAAGGTTTCGCGTGTATAATTTCTTGTGAAAATACCGTTCTTTGCAACAGAAATCATTCCCGTTTCCTCCGAAACAACAACCACTATCGCATCACTGTTTTCACTGATTCCCAGTGCCGCACGGTGCCTTGTTCCGAGATCCGCACTTATATCATTGTTTTTTGTAAGCGGTAGAATACAGCCTGCGGCATGAATCTTCCCGTCACGCACTATCATTGCTCCGTCATGCAGCGGTGCCTTATTGAAAAAGATATTTCCTATCATCTGAACTGACGGCTCGGCATCTATTATGGTACCCGTATCAATAATTTCTCCAAGCTTTGTCTGTCTTTCAAATACTATAAGTGCGCCGGTTTTGGATTTTTGGAAATTATTTGCAACCTCGACCACAGCATTTATACATTTGCGTACCTGTTTCAAATATCCCTCCTCTACATTTGAGGATGAGATACCATTCCAGTATTTTCCTATTTTACTTCTTCCGATATGCTCAAGTGCACTTCTGAGCTCCGGCTGAAATACAATAAGCACCGCAAGCACGGAAAACTGAAAAAATGATGTAAATAGAGAATTAAGCATTTTCAAATTAAAAATACTTGAAAGTGCGAAAGCAACCAGCAGTATAACTATTCCCTTGACAAGCTGCTCCGCCCTTGTTTCACGCATAATTTTGATAAGGCTGTATATGATAAACGATACTATAAGTATATCAAGAACATCAGTCACCTTAAAAACCATTAAAACGGCAACTATTGAATTATAAAGAGAGCTTATTGCTTCCCACATTTTTAATCCCCCGAAAACTAAAAATATTCCTATACTATTTTATCACACCATTTAATTTTAGCAACAGTTTTTTGCCACTTTTTCATATTTCACAATTCAAAAAGCCTTTTTGCATTCTTATACATAAGCTTTTTATATGATTCCTCCGAAATAAGTGTCTTAAGCTCATTAAAATAAGGCAGGTACATTGAGGGCTGACCCATTCTGTTTTCTGCATAAGTATCCTTTCCGTCTATGGGATTATCGCTTCCGAACATTATCCTATCATCATTCACCTCATTAATGAATTTTATTGTGCTTTCCACCGGTACCCAAGCCGTATCTCCGTAAAGATTCGGCAGCTCCCCGATAAGCTTAATAGCCTCAGTATTATCCGTTCCGAGACCCATATGAACCATGACAAAATTAATATCCGGATGACGCATTGCCATATTATACACACGCTTGCAGGATGCTGCATCGGAACCTCCCGTATGGGATACAACAGGCAGCGAAAATACCCTTGCAAGCTCCATATATCCGTCCATTTTTTTATCATCGAACGGGAAGTTTGAATGATACGGGTGGAATTTCAATGCCTTTATATATTTCCTGTTTGCCTCTATAAAATTATATAACCCATTATCCGCACATTCCCCGAAAGGCTTAAGCCAAAGTGCAGCACCTATTTTATCGGGATATCTTTTTGCAAAATCCACTGCACACCTCGCACATTCAAGCTGAGAAAACTGTTTCCCAAACGGTATGGGATTGAGGTCTCCGTCAAATTCCGCCGCACGGCAATCTGAAACAATACTATAATCGATACCATACCTTTCCATTGAATATAGAACATCTTCTTCTTTCATATCAAATTCAAGCATTTTTCCTATATGCACATGGGTATCAATAATCATAAAAATCACCGTCGTTCCTATAAAAATTAGTCGTAATATCAAGCCTTCATTTTTCATCAAGCAGCTTTTGCAGCTCTTCCATAAAGGAATGTATATCCTTGAATTGCTTATATACAGAGGCAAAACGGACATACGCAACCTCGTCAAGATCCTTCAGACATTCCATTGCATATTCTCCCACCATGGAGGATGGTATTTCTCTGTCCACATTGCTGTACACCTTTATTTCAACCCTATCGATAACTGCCTCGATTGCCTCAACAGAAACAGGTCTTTTCTCACAAGCACGCAGAATACCGTTTGTAAGCTTTTCCCTGCTGAACGGTTCCCTTGAATTATCCCTTTTTATTACCATCATCGGCGTTGATTCCACTATTTCATATGTTGTAAAGCGTTTCAAACAATTAAAGCACTCACGCCGTCTTCTTATTCTCTCGCCGTCATCAGTCGGTCTTGAATCAACAACCTTACTGTCTTCACAGCCGCAATACGGACATCTCATAAATCTTCTCCCCTTATCTGAACTATTTTTCGCTCCACGGTTTACCTATACTAATAATAAAACTTTCAACACCGTATGTCAAACACTAATCATAGTGTTACAATAAATTCTGCCCATTTTCCGTATTCGCTTTGTACGGAAATACTCCCCTTATGTCTTTTTACAATCTCGCTTGCAATGGATAAGCCCAACCCATAACCTCCGCTTTCACCGTTCCTTACCTCATCAACACGATAAAAACGCTCAAATACCTTATCAAGCTTATCGCTCGGAATACCTATTCCGGTATTATATACCTCAATAATTTTTTTCCCCGAACGGGTATATAGCTTTACACTTATTTCACCGTTTTCATCGGAGTATTTTATGGCATTGTCTATAAGTATTGTCAAAATATGCTTTATTGAGCTTTTATCTCCCCTGTATTTAATATCGGGCTGTATATTAGTTTCATATTTCTTTCCTAATTCAAACATACGGCTTTCAAATGGCAGAGCTGTCTGCAAAACCAGCTCGGAAAGATTAAACTCCCCAAATACAAGCTTATGTCCGCTTTTATCCTCAAGTCTTGCCAGCGAAAGCAACTCATTTACAAGTTCGTTCAGCCTTTCAGAATCATTTTTGATATATGCCAGCCATTTATTATCACCTATTTCCGCCTTGAGTACATCGGCGTTTGCATTTATAACCGCAATGGGTGTTTTTAGTTCATGGCTTGCATTGGATATAAAAAGTTTCTGCTTATCAAATGTTACTTTCACAGGATGCACAAGCCAAAATGATAGGCACAGAGCCAATAAAAAAAACAAAATTACGGAAAATCCGCCGATTATCAGCGTATTAATAAAAAGACTGTTGTTCTGCTGCATAATCGTGCTAACATCTATAAAGACTACTATCACACCATATACCTTTTCCTTTATAAGATATGCATAATTTCCTATATATCCGTCATCATTGCCTGACGAAAAGGCCTGATTTGCATACTCTATAAGCAATTTTTTATCTACGTCCTTACTTTGGTTTATTGTGATTTCAACACTTCCGTTTGTTCCTATCTTCACCGCAAAGCTTTCGGAATATATGTAATCAGAGGCATGGTATGGATCAAAGCCTGTACTTATACCCATACCGTTTAGTTCCGCAAGCCTTTCAAGTGAGCGTTTTATTTTATTATTGTTATAAAGTTGTGACATTACATTTATTGCAAGCATAACAATAATCAGTGATAATGTGAGAAGAACAGTAATAATAATTACTATCTTTTGCTGCAGCTTTTTTATCATAATTATGATACCTCAAGACAATAGCCCAATCCCCTGCGTGTTTTTATATGCACCCTTGAATGTACGAGTTGTAATTTTTTTCTGAGAAAGGATATATATACCTCAACATTATTGTATGCACTTTCATCGGAATTTTCCCATATCTCATTAACAAAGCTCTCCTTTGTCACTATATGTCCTGTATTGGATATCAGAATCTCCAGCATACGAAGTTCCTTTCTTCCGAGAACCACTGTATTAATTCCGCAAATAAGCTCAAATTTCTTAAGGTCAAGGACTATATCCCCGAATTTAGGATTTATATCGGTTGCCTGACTTATCCTCCTTGCTATCGCCCTTATCCTTGCTAAAAGCTCCCCTGTTTCAAAAGGTTTAGTAAGGTAGTCGTCCGCTCCGCAGTCAAGACCGTTTATCTTATCCTCGACCTCCGATTTTGCCGTCAGAAGAAGCACAGGCATATCTATTTCCTTTACCCTTATATAGCTCAGAACATCAAGTCCGTTCATAAGCGGAAGCATTATATCGAGTATCATACAGTCATACTTTCCTGTCAATGCCTTTTCAAGTCCGCTTTTTCCGTCAAAGGCAAGCTCAACCGAGTATCCCTCCCTCCTCAGAATTTCACCGAGTGCCTCGGCAAGTCCCTTTTCATCCTCTACAATCAGTATTTTCATATCTATCCCCACTTTTGCATTTCAAATAATCACTCTGTAAGCCATTTTCTTCGGTATAGCCTTGACGGTCTGTGTCCTGCATCCGAAGTCATTTTATCTGTCGGCTCGGTCAGCACGGAATACTTCCTCCTGAATGCAGCCTTGAGCTGCTCCTTGCCGAGTATTATCTCATAGACCCTTTGTAAATCCGTAAGTGTAAAATATTCCGGCATAAGATTAAGTGCTATATCGGTATATTTTACCTTTCCCCTGAGCCTTTCGAGTGCATAAATAATTATTCTTACGTGATCAAAGGCTATACCATTATTTTCGGTAATTTCATAGGTGTTTTTCACACCCCTGTCATTTCTCAGAATTGTATGCCTTACCTTTCCCGAAAGTATGATATCCCCGCATATAAGCTCAAGCTTATATTCCGTTACTTTCTTTAAGCCGTCCTCAAGCTCGTTTATGATTTCCTCTGTCGCACAAGTTTTCACAGTGAACCATTCCGCCTGCCTTGCATCATCCCCTGCTTCAACTGAAATTTTTCCGCTGTCTGCAAGTGCAAGATATGAACAGCTCATAACCCACATTCTCGGGTCACGCTCAGGTTCGCTGAATGTGTAAAGCTGCTCAAGATATATATTATCAACCCCTGTTTCCTCTTTCAGTTCACGCATTGCAGCCTGTTCTGTTGTTTCATCAGGGTTCACAAAACCGCCCGGCAGCGCCCATGAGCCGAGATAAGGGTGTCCTCCCCGCTTAATAAGAAGTATTTTCAGTTCCTTTCCGGGAAGCTTTCTGTAATTATCCTCCTTTGTCTGTGTAACCGTGAATATAACCGTGTCCACTGCCACACTCGGTCTTTCATAATCTCCCGGACGATATGCGGCAAGAAATTGCTCCTCTGTCAGTCCGTTTTTGTCCTTTAATTCTTCCATATCAATCTCCTGTTAGTATTTGTTTAATAATATCATAACAATATTATAGTACATACATTTTTTTGTGTCAACGAATTTTTTTGAAAAGTGCAAAAAAATCATGTGATATTCCGTTATATGTCAGGATATAATTTTTCATAATTCAAAAGCTGTTTTTCTCTTGCATTTAGTGCAGTTTTTATTATATAATTGTTTTTATAGGGAGAATTAAGGGGGGAAAATTATGCGTACGGATAAAATCAGCTATTATCTCGATATTGCTGAAACTGTCCTCGAAAGAGGAACGTGTCTTCGCCGTAATTTTGGTGCGATTATTGTTAAAAACGATCAGATAATATCGACAGGCTATGTAGGCGCACCGAGGGGGAGAAAAAATTGCATAGATCTTGGGGTATGCGTTCGTGAAACACTAAAAATTCCCCGCGGTGAACGTTATGAGCTTTGTCGGTCGGTACACGCTGAACAGAACGCTATTATCCATGCCCGCCGTGAGGATATGATAGGTGCGGTATTGTATCTTGTCGGAAAAGATGCCAAAACCGGAGAATATGTTGAAAATGCCTCTGCCTGCTCTATGTGTAAGCGTATGATAATCAATGCCGGAATTACTCAGGTCATAATACGTAACACAAAAGAAAAATATACTGTTGTTAATGTAAATGATTGGATTATAAATGACGAATCTCTTGAAGGAGTTATGGGGTATTGAATTTTGAATATAGTAATTTATTGTTAGTCTTAAATACAAACTAAAGTAAGGAATGATAGAATATGAAATTTGATGCTCAGGATTGCATTCTTGTCGGCAAATATATGCTCACCCCGACGATTTATGATTTCCGCCTTAAAAATCCCCAGCTTGCGGAAATTACAAAGCCGGGACAATTTGCCCACGTACTCGTTCCCGGCAAGACACTTCGCAGACCTATATCTGTGTGCGATGTTGAGGGAGACATAATACGTATAGTTTTTGAAATACGGGGAGATGGAACACGGATACTTTCGGAATGTGGAGTCGGCGACAAAATAAATATTATTGCTCCTCTCGGAAGGGGTTTTGATATACCGCATGACAAAAAAATTGCTTTTATCGGCGGTGGAATAGGTGTGCCGCCCATGCTGTACAGTGCTAAGCAGACAGGGAAAAATGCTGTTGTTATTAACGGCTTCCGTGACAAGAGTGCTGTTATACTTACCGAGGATTTCAATAAAATCGGATGTAGAGTAATAGAAACAACCGATAACGGAACATACGGAATACATGGATTTGTAACAACTCCGCTTGAGGAAATAATTGATGATATAGACATGATATGCACCTGTGGTCCAATACCAATGCTTAAAAATATATATAAGCTTGCAAAGGGTCATGATAAGCCGTGCTTTGTTTCTTTGGAGCAGCGAATGGCTTGCGGAGTCGGGGCGTGTCTTGGCTGTGCCGTGGGCATAAAAAGGGCTGACGGCAGTATTACATATAAGCACGTATGTAAGGATGGTCCGGTATTCAATGCAGAGGAGGTAGCTTGGTAATGGCAGATCTAAGTGTAAACATAGCAGGTGTTGAATTTAATAATCCTATCATTGCCGCCTCCGGAACAATAGGCTTCGGGCATGAATACGGCGAGTTCTATCCTCTTTCTGTTTTCGGAGGAATTTCATGTAAGGGTACGACCCTCAAGGAGCGTCCCGGAAATCCCCCGCCGAGAATTGCCGAAACACCTATGGGAATGCTCAATGCGGTCGGTCTGCAAAATCCCGGTGCGGAGCATTTCATAAATGTTGAACTGCCATGGCTCAAAAAACAGAATACCGTCATTATTGCCAATGCGGCCGGCAGCACTGAAGGTGACTATTGTGAAATTACAGAGCTTCTCTCCGATACAGACGTTGATATGATAGAGCTTAATATTTCGTGCCCGAATGTAAAGGCAGGCGGTGCACAATTCGGAACATCTCCCGAATCAGTGGAAAAAATAACCTCAGCGGTACGCAAATATTGCAAAAAACCGCTTATAATCAAGCTTTCACCTAATGTCGCAGATATTGCAGCTGTGGCTAAAGCTGCCGAATATGCCGGTGCGGATGCAGTTTCCCTTATTAATACCCTTACAGGTATGAGAATTGATATAAATACACGCAAACCGATAATCAAAAATGTAACGGGAGGAATGTCCGGACCCGCGGTATTCCCCGTTGCCGTGAGAATGGTATATCAGGTAAAGAGGGCTGTCGGAATACCTGTAATCGGACTTGGAGGAATAAGCACATGGCAGGATGCCGTTGAAATGATAATGGCGGGTGCGGATGCCATACAAATAGGTACAATTCTTTTTACAGACCCTTATGCACCGATAAAAATATCTGAGGGACTTCACGGCTGGCTCGATACGCATGACATGAAATCTGTCACAGAGCTTACAGGCACAGTCATAACCGACTGATACAATGAACGACAAAGGAAGGAAATTAGTTGACTAAGCTTATAATTGTACGCCATTGTCAGGCGTTGGGAAATCTTGAAAGATTTTTTCAAGGAAAAATTGACAGCGATATCACACCGATCGGGCGTGAACAAATAGATGCAACTGCCAAATTTCTCAGAAATGAAAAAATAGATGTAATATACACAAGCACAAAAAAACGTGCACAGCTCAGTGCCGAGGGTATTAACAAGTACCACAGACTTCCTATCATAATTGATGAGCGTCTCTGTGAAATTGATGCCGGAAAATGGGAAGGGGTACACCTGAACGATATCAAAAAATTATATCCGGAACAGTTTTATAGTTGGGAGAATGAGCCGGAAAAATTCCGGGCTCCCGATGGAGAATCGATGAAAGACATATATAATCGTGTCAAATCTGTACTTGATGACATAATTAAGGATAACATCGGGAAAACTGTATGTATCGTTTCCCATGGCTGCGCTATAAAGAATATGGTATGCTACCTGCACGGGAAGCTTGTAGATGATATAGGAAGATTCCCAATCGGAACAAATATGTCGGTAAATATTGTTGCGATAGATGATAACATGAAAACAAAATTTTTGCTTGAAAATTATTCTGAACATCTTACATAATAAAATTACGGAGTTAAAAAATGATAATATTTTCGGTTGATTACGGCAAAGCAAGAACGGGCTTAGCTGTATGTGATAAGAATGAAATAATTGCGTCCCCTGTCGGAGTAATTACGGAATATAATATGGAAAGGCTTTCGGATAAAGTAGCAAAATCCGCTATCGAGCATAATGCGGAGATGATTGTTGTGGGTCTGCCTCTAAATATGAATGGCAGTGAAGGCGAAAGTGCGGAAAATGCCCGTATTTTTTCCGGAATGCTGAAAGAAAAAACAGATCTTGAAATAATACTGTGGGACGAAAGGTGTACAACCATTACCGCCCATAGATATCTTAATATGACTGACACAAGAGGAAAAAAACGAAAGGCTGTTGTTGACAGCGTTGCCGCTGTTATAATACTTGAGGATTATCTTAATTTCAGGAGGAATAACAAATGACCCTTCTACCGAGTCAGAAGCTCACAATAGGCGAATTTCTTGTTTCTCTTGCCGCCGGACTTATGCTTTATTTATTGCCGAATGATGCTAAAAATCAATTTGAATCAGAGGTTGTCTGCATAGGATTTGTATTTGTTACTTCGATTGTAATAACAGCAGTAATGTATCTTATAATAAAGCGATATGAAGCACTCGGCACGGCTCTTGTGACATTTTCCTCACTTTGTATTATAAATCTAACCATTTCCGTTATAAGCGGAATAATAACAAAAGGAACTAAATATTGGCCTAAGCTTACTGAGTATAATATAATATGTATGTTTATTTTGTGGGTTGTACCGTTTTTATTTGGTATTACAATGAGACTTCTGACAGGGCAGGCTGCCGATACCAATGATTCAAGACGCAAATTCATACGCTTTATGTCACTGAGTATGAACTCTCTGCTTATGATATATGGTATTGTACTTATATTAAGAATGATTATCCCCACTGCACCGAATATGCAGGGCGAAAGAATAATTTCCGTTGAGCCGCTTGCCTATTTAAAGGAATGTCTGCAGGGTTCGGAAAAAGGTACATTATTGGTATTGATATGGAACAGCATAATACTTGCACCCTTGACATTTTATTTATCTGTCCTTATACCGCATTTCAGAATCATCCATGGCATAATTCTCGGATTAATACTCGGTGTCGCATTAGAAGGACTTCAATTTCTTTTCAATACGGAAGCGGTATATCTTGATGATGTAATTCTTTATATTATCGGAGCAATGCTTGGCATAGGAATAAAATATGCTATTAATGGGTTACGTTACCTTTTGTCGCAGGGGAGAGATCCATGTATGCTTACTCTTGAGTACATCCCCATCCCGAAAAAGAACAGAGGCGAGGCTCAGGTTATAGAGGATTGATTGTTTCGGATGTATAACTGATAATCCATGATATTACAGGTTATAAAAATAAGAGATATTGTGCAGGAACACCAAAATGCCTGTGCAATATCTCCTTTATTATAAATAAGCTGTTTAATCAAATATTGAGTTAAATATACCCGAACTTATCTGCTTAGGTCCTTTGGGAACAGGCTTCAGAATATAAATATTATCATATTTGTCACGAAGCTCCTGACGAGCATCCTCTGCCTTATTCTCATCTCCAAATATCCCAAATACCACTGATCCGCTGCCTGTCATAATTGCACCATAGGCACCGCATTCCCTCATTGTTTTCTTTATTTCCTCTATTTCCGCAATATCGGAAACCTCCTCAAACTTATTGTACATATTTCCGGATATAGCCTTTACATCTCCGCTGCATATAGCATCAATAACAGTATCCGGACTTTTTATATCATCATAGCCTATCGTATCTGATTTTTCATACGCCTCTTTTGTAGACACGGCAAAATCAGGCTTTACAGCAACTATTGTACAATCCGGCATATCAGGCAGCGGACTTAATATTGTTCCTATACCCGTTGCATTCATTGTCCCGCCATATATGCAGAAAGGAACATCCGCACCGACCCTCTCACCTATTTCTGCCATTTCCTCCGTACTTAAGCCTGTTTCAAGCATTTCATTCAATGCATAGATAACAGCAGCAGCATCTGTACTCCCCCCTGCCATTCCGGCACCGTATGGAATACGCTTTTTTATCTTTATGTTTACCCCTATTTCCCGAATACCAGTATATTCAAAAAATTTCTCCGCTGCAATGTAGGCTGTATTCTTATTTGTGCAGGGTATATTATCGTCTGTGCAGCTTACACTTATCCCACTTCCGCCCTCGTCAAGCGAAACTGTAACATCGTCATACAGTGACACTGTCTGCATTACTGTATTTATCAAATGATATCCGTCATTTCTTTTTCCTGTTATGTCAAGAAAAAGATTAAGTTTTGCCGGGGAGGCAACTGTCATACGCATATATGTACAACCTTTCGTTAATATATTGAAAATTTGACATTTTCAGACCTTTGTGTTTGATTCATTAAGTGAATATAAAAACCTTTCTATTCTTTCAAGAGCTTCCTTTATATGACCGAGCGAATATGAATATGAAACTCTTGCAAAGCCCTCTCCACATTCTCCAAAGGCTGTTCCGGGGACAATCGCAACGTGCTGTGAGTGTATAAGCTCCTCGCAAAAATGCTCTGATGTAAGTCCTGATATCTTTATGCTCGGAAATACATAGAATGCACCCTCCGGTTCAAAGCATTTCAGACCCATTTTGCAGAAACCGTCAACTATAAATCTTCTCCTTATATCATATTCCTCACGCATATGCTCTATGTCACTGTCGCCGTGCTTGAGAGCCTCTATTGCGGCATATTGTGCGGTTGTCGGCGCACTCATTATGGCATACTGGTGAAGCTTTGTCATTTGTGATATAATCGGTTCGGGACCGAGTGCATAGCCCAGTCGCCAGCCCGTCATTGCATAGGACTTTGAAAAACCATTTACAACTACGGTACGTTCCCTCATTCCCTTTACAGATGCGAAAGAAACGTGCCTCTCCTTGCCATATGTAAGCTCCCCGTATATCTCATCGGAAAGCACAATTATATTATGCTTTTCCACTACCCTTGCTATTTCCTCAAGGTGCTCTCTTCTCATAACCGCACCGGTAGGATTATTCGGAAAAGGCAGTATAAGAAGCTTTGTTTTCGGTGTTACAGCTTCCTCAAGCTCCTTTGCCGTCAGACGGAATTCATTGTCAGATCTTGTCTTTATTATAACTGGTATACCGCCTGCCATTATCGTCATGGGTTCATAGCATACGAAAGACGGCTGGGGTATAAGCACCTCATCACCATCATCAATCAACGAACGTATACACAAATCTATCGCTTCCGAGCCGCCCACTGTTACAAGTATTTCCTCCGCCGGATCATATTCAACTTCAAAACGGCGAGAATAATATTTGCTTATCTGATCTCTCAGTTCCGCGAAACCTCTGTTCGGAGAATACCATGTTCTTCCCCTTCTCAGCGACTCTATACCCTCTTGGCGCACGTGCCACGGCGTTGTAAAATCAGGCTCACCGATACTGAGTGAAATAACATGATCCATTTCATTTGCTATATCGAAAAATCTTCTTATTCCCGAGGGTTTCAGATCCTGTATTTTTTTATTCAGCAAGGTTGTATAATCCATTATACTATCATACTCCTTTGTTCATCGTCTTCGCTTTCATCATGGAAAACAACCCCGCCCTGCTTATAGGTATTCAGTACAAAATTCGTAGCCGTACCTATAACCGCATCAAGGGTTGAAAGTCTTTTTGAAACAAATTCAGCTATCTCCTGTATAGTGTTTCCTCTAACCATAGCGATAAGGTCATAACGTGAGGATGCGGCGAGATATACATTTTCGACATTATCGTAGGACATAACTATTTTTGCTATATCATCAAAGCCTGTTTCCGCCTTGGGGGTAACCTTCAGTTCTATTATAGCCCTGACACCCGAATCGGGAAGTTTTTCCCAGTCTATAAGTGTTTTTGTTCCCTTTATTATACCTTTTTTCTTATATTCATCAATCTGCTCTCTGACTGCTTGTTCGCTTTCTCCGAGCATTGCGGCGAGCTGAGCAAATGTAAAATCCGCATTTTCGCTGAGAAGTTCCAAAAGCTTATACATAAATCAAACCCCATTTCTTAAATTAAATACTTATATTATATATCAATTTGCAGTATGTGTCAATTCAGAATGCAAAATACTAATTGTGTGAATTTTATGTTAATAATTGTCCGTAGTTGTCCGTTAAAAAATGAGGTTATCGATTCAGGCAGAATATGCCGAGCCGATAACCCCCGTTATCATGTCAATCCGAATATTATTCAGTTGTTTTAGCCTTATCAGTCTCTCTCTGAATTTTAAGCAATTTTATTATTTCGGGCAGCTTTGGTGGATTACCGTACATAAGCACACCGATCCTGTATATTGCAGCAGCAAGCATACCCAGTAGATATACCTCTATGATCTGTACGATCAGTGATACACATATTTCCCAAACAGCAACATCCGTAAGTGAAACACGGACAAACATTGCTAACGGTCCGCTTATCGGCAGGTAGGAAAGTATGTTGAGGATACTCCCCCCCATATCCTCGGACTGCATCATGAAAATAAGTGCCATATATACCGCTGAAAGCACGAGCAGAACAGGAGTTGTCAGAGTATTCAAATCCTCGGACTTTGAAGCAAAGGAAGAAAAGGCACCAAGCAAAAATGCAAGCATAAAATATCCGATTATAAAGAATACAAGGAAATATACGATTGTCTGTATGGGAAGGTTAAAGTATTGTGACATAAATCCGATGATATTTCCTCCCAGACCTGACGAAACCACCGCTATTCCCGTTAGGGCAATGAGCGTAAGCTGTGTAAGACCTGCAAGACCCGAACCGATAACCTTACCAAATATAAGGTTAGAGGGCTTTGCACAGGTAATCAGCAACTCCATTGCTCTCGTATTTTTCTCTGTAACAACACTCTGCGCAACCAGTTGTCCGTATGTTGCAACCGCCATGAACGATATACACATGAGCAGATATACCGGCAAAAAGTTTTTGGTCTGATCCGTTCCTGTTGTAACAGTATTAAATGTTACCTCGGGATTAAGTATCTTTGAAGCCTCTCCGGACTCTATACCGTAATTTTCAAGGCTCTTCATGCTGTACATATTTTTCATTATGTCAACAAGGGATTCGTTGTTCATACTGAAAAACGAATTATTTACTGTTACGTATGTAAAACTCAACTCACTGTCTATTTTTACGGCAAAACTGTATTCTCCGGAATTTACTTTCTCTTTGAGTGCATTTGTATCCTCATTGGTAATTTTTATATCAGAATCCGGATAAAGTGCAGAAAACTCCTTCTGAATAGTTTTTTCATCATATACACTGCTGTTTACAGCAATAATGCTCTTTTCCCCCTCCTCACCGTCTGTACTGCTGTTATTCGAAAAAAGAGAGGGAATAAAAACTATAAGAATCACTGCGACCATAAGTGTAACCGTAATAATGATAAATGCCTTATTTTTGACGCAACTCATGTATTCAAATTTCAGTATTTTAAGTAGCTGTTTCATATTGCTCCCTCCGTATATTCAACAAATATATCATTAAGTGATGGCTCACGTACCTTGAAAGAATCAATATCAAATTTCTCATTCAGCAAACCTTCCATAAGCTTCATCTTATCATCAGGTCTTTTCATCTTAACCCTAACTACGGAGTCCTTTTCATCGGTTTCAACATCAGTGCTGATTTCATTCAAGCTTCTTATTACAAACGGTGCAATCTCATCAAACTGCACAGAGCCTATTTCAATGATATTTCTCGGATAGCTCCTCTTTATATCGTTTATATTGCCGTTAATCACTATCTTCCCGGAATTAAGAATTGCAATATTATCACAAAACTCCTCTATGTAATTCATCTGGTGGCTTGATAAAATAACCATGGCTCCTTCCGCTATTACTTCCTTTATGACATCCTTGAGAAGCATCGCATTTACGGGGTCAAGTCCCGAAAAAGGCTCGTCAAGGATAACAAGCTGAGGGTCACACAGGAGTGTTACTGCAAGCTGTATTTTCTGCTGATTACCCTTACTAAGTGTTTCAAGCCTTTTATCCTTATATTCCGACATACCCATTCTTTCAAGCCAACGTACTGTATTTTCAGTCGCCTGCTTTTTACTCAATCCTCTCAACATACCAAAATAAATAAGCTGCTCCCCTATTTTCTGCTTAGGATAAAGTCCCCTTTCCTCGGGAAGATATCCTATACGCAGCTTGTTTCTATCGAACGGCTTTCCGTCAATCAGTATTTTACCGCTGTTCTGATAGAAAACCCCCATAATAATTCTTATTGTCGTGGTTTTTCCTGCTCCGTTTCTTCCGAGCAGACCAAGGGCTTTCCCACTTTCGGCTGTAAAGGAAATATCCTTTAGCACTTCCTTTTCGCCAAAGCTTTTCGTCAGATTTTTAATTTCCAATTTCATTCAAATCACCAACTCCTTCATAATATATATTTTTATTTATGAATTTCTCTATATCATTGCTGTAAAGATTTACAGCGAGCAAGAGCTTTGCATAGGCACTTTCCTTATTCACATCATACAGCGGTAATGCCCCGTTTTTCAGCATCATATCACTCGTTTCATAAATACTGTCGGCACTCCCCTGAAATGAACACATATACATTGGGATTCCCTTTTCAATGCAGCGCTCAAGAAGTGTCAAGGCTTTTCGGTTTACAGTTGCCGAATGATATGTCAAGTGCAAAACGGCACCTGTATTTTCATTAAGAATAATATTATTATAATCAAGTGAGGGATAAGGCATAAGCATACAGATTTTTTTTTCCAAATGAACATTTTTAAGCTCTGTCAGGCTTTTATGTGTTTCCAATAATCTCATGTCAAAATTAGGATTCGGCTTCATATTTCCTTCCCGATCAATAATTGCAAGCGGTTTACCGTCAGACGAGGAAAAACGGTCGCTTATTCTGTCAGCTTCATTTATCCTTGTTGGAATATACACCTCTACGCCATTTTCCGTACCGCTTCCATATACTGTATATATACCACTGTACACATTCTCAATGAGTCGGACTGCCGCATTAAAATTCATCAGTGCATTACTGCGCAGGTCATCCGGCACAAAATTTGCCGCTGTTATAACTATCGGAATATCAAGATGATTAAGACACATTCCGAGCATAGCAGAAGAATAGGAGAGCGTATCACTTCCATGTGTTATGATCATACCGTCAAAATCCGAAAGGTCAAGTGACAGTATAAAATTTATAAGTGCCTCCCAATGCTCACAGCATAGATTTTCACTCAATATACTCATCGGAAACTTTATTTCAAAATGACAGTCATTATGCTCCGCTTCATACATCTCAAGTACCCTGCATTTTCCGGTGTCCGTGCCGATTATACCGTTTCTGTTCACGCTGCCTATTGTCCCGCCTGTCATTATAAGCAAAATATTTTTCATCTCGTCATCTCCGTCAAAAGATATGTATTGCGGAATTATAAAATCGACCAATCCTACCGTTTTTTATCATCATACATTTTCTTTTCAACATAAATCATCATTTTATTCCTTATGATTGTATAAATAATAAAACCTATAACAGGTGTCAATGCAATAAGAACTATATGTTTTTTTACATATACGAATACGCAGAGAGCTATAAACATCACAAGAGAAAAGACCACAAAGAAAATATACTCTCTAAGCCATTTTCTTTTCCAATAAACAAACTGTTCATCCGGCGAAAACGCTGATTTCTTTTTCTCATAACTGATTTTCCTGTCAGTCTGCCTATTATCCCTACATTTGCCTGACAACAAATCATCAACGCTCACATGGAATAACTCCGCAAGTATCCCGAGCATTTCTATATCGGGTATATAATTACCGTTCTCCCAACGGGATATCGTCTTGTTTGTAACTCCAATCTTCTGTCCAAGCTCCTCCTGCATCAGACCTTCTCTTCGGCATAGATATGCTATAAATTTTCCTACTTTTACTTGATCCATAACTCTCACCTCTGTAAAAATTATATCAGATAAATTTTTAATTTGTCTTTACCATAAAACGAGAATTATTGGACATATGCGGAAAATAACCTAATAATCGGGCATTTTCGGTTGATACAGGACATACGTGTAATTAACTCCCGGACCACCTTATCTCTTCTTAAATATGATATCAAATCGATATCATTTTGTCAACATTTTTTGTTATCTGTTCCCAATAACATTAATAAGGTAAACT
>CANRAN010000010.1 GCA_947628595.1 uncultured Clostridia bacterium
TCTTTCCGCAGCTGCACGTCCATCCATCTGCCGTTGGCGCAGTCTGTTGAGGCTGAGCAGCAGCCGTCTGTTGCTGTTGAACGGGCTGTTGTTGCATAGGCTGTTGCATCTGTTGCTGCTGCATAATACGTTGCTGCTGCATTTGCTGCTCCATCTGCATCTGCTGCATATTAGTGGCAGAAGCCGCCTGCATAAAACCGCCGGAGGCATTCATGCCCATACCAACACCCATGAAGCCTGCCATAGCACCGTTGGAATTAGAACCTGCATCCCTGATACCCTCGGATATATTTTTCTGCATCATTGTTTCTCTCATACCGGCATTGTTGAACATAGCAACTCTGCTTCTTTCTTTGAGAAGTTCCTTTGTCTCATCGTCCGGAGTAACACTGATACCTATTTGCCTCAGCTGTATACCACGCTCTTCAACCCATGTATCACGGAGAGCTGTTTTAAGTGCTTCACAAAGCTCCGGAAGATGTGCCGGAACCTGGGAGATCTTTACACCTTTTATTGAAAGCTCAGCAAGTGCAGGCTCAAGAGCCGTGATAACCTCAAGGTCATATCTTTGTCCGACAAGCTGCTCCATATTGACAGGCCGCATATTTGTAACATCGGAGGTTGCTATAACCGTCCTGAAAAATCTTAGCGGATCCACAATTTCTATAGAAAATTTACCGTGGGCACGGACGCTGACATCAATATCGTATGTTGCATCATAGAAGCTTACCGGATTCGGTGTACCGAATTTGATACCCTCAATAGGTTTAAGGTTGATATAGACAACCCTCTGAGCGGTAGGCGTGACACCCGAAAATTTAAAACGGTTGAATGCCTCTTTGAGAGAGTCACCGAACTGACCGTTAAAAAGAGACGGGAGCGAAGAATTTTTTACTTCAAAATAACCCGGCTCTGCTGTATAATCGACAATGGCACCTCCGTCTATGAGGAGCATCATCTGATTATCATAAACGTGTATGATAGATCCGTTTGAAATAGTGTTGCCGGTACCCTTGTAGTTTGTATTTCTGCTGTCGTTGCGTGCCTTCATTATACCGGGACACATAACGGTTTTTGCATCCATATCACTCGGTTCAACTACCTCAAGCCATGTATCGGCAAGTGCCCCGCCGACAGTATTCATCGCAGCCTTAATAATTCCCATTCTGACGCATCTCCTTTGTTAGTATAATTTTTTTGTCATCCTGTTTTTTTCCTTGATATCTGTAAATGACCATCCAAAAACATCATTAGTCATATTTTTGAATGGTGTTCCGCAGAAAAGGCATTTTTCAGCGTTTGCCGAACTCAGCGGTGCTCCGCAGTTAGGGCAGTTAAGTCCCATAACATCAGTAACTCCGGCTTGTCTTGCAAGATCGCTGTCAAGAACTCTCGCATATGAAACAACATATACTGTTTCTCTTGTTTTTTCTTTGCTTCCGCTTACGAGTTTACCATTTTCATCATGCGAAAAATTCAGATACCCAACCGCAGACTGGAATCTTATAATAACCATTCCGTTTTCGTGAACATATTCACTTATAACGGTTCGGTGTATTACCACATTATCATAATTCACCTTCAGCTCTCTTGAATTGAGATCCTCGATTATACTTTCCACCCTGTCAACAAGTGACGGAGAAATCGTAAGCTTTTTCAGAGCTGATGTACTCTTAATCTCAATGGAATTAAGATATTCCTTCAAAACGGTCTCCACCTGAGGTACAACCGAAGCAATCTGGAAATCCGGAAATTCCTCATGTATCTTCGGAAGATATATTCTATCCATTCCGTTGAGCGATAAGGGACTCGAATCCGAGCCTTCCGACTCTCCGAGATCCTTTATAAAGTTATCCATACTGAGGTCAAGACCGCTTTCCTTTTCAAATTTCTTTATCTTCCTTCTTATAACAAGAACAACACCCACAACAATCGCCACGGGAACCGCAAAAAGCACACCTGCTATAATAAGTCCTATTACATTGGCATTCACCGGCATCACCTCACGCAAGACAGTCGACTTAATTCGTCAGACAGTACCGCAATTTGATTATACTATGTTTCTAACTTTTTTGCAACAGCAAAATTATTTTTTATGCTTTATGCTGCAGAAATATTTCATCACAGCTTAACTGTTACAATGAAACCCTCGCAGTTATCCCCTGATATACTGTATTCATGGTTTTCAGGCACAGGTATATGTGTATCACCGACCTCATCTGCCTGTACAGAATATACGACCCAACGTTCTCCGTTGCGTCCCTCCATGAGCATCGGGTTATCCGATGTATGCATATGAATGATATCAAGATATTCTTCAAGGGTAATACCGTTATTGGTAATATACTGTGAATGAGGAATACCTACATATCTGAAATGCCAAGGTTCTTCGGAATAGCCTGTTATGCTCTCCTTCCCGGCAGGATATCTCACAATAATGCCATAATCGGAGCAATTCTCATTTATCCATGCATAATTTCCCTCTCCGCTGTAATCAATCCCGTTGCCGCCCTCAATATTCAGATCAAGATCAAACACATATCCGGTCTGATGCTCACTATACCCCGGGCGGGCCACCCATTTTTCCGCATCCTCCGAGCCGACACTGTCAATTTCATTATTATAAAGGCTGACCTGTGTTTCATAGCTCCTGTATCCGCAGGCGATCATTATATCCGTTTCTCCGTAGTTCGCATAAAAATCATCAAGCATTGAATTTACATAGTCTAAAACGGAGGGATCCATACTTACATATTTATCCGTTACAACATAGCTGTCGGATTTTGTTTCAAATATAGATTCAACATTTTCCCCCTCAAGATGACAGGAATAATCCTTATTTACGAGTATAAGCTCCCCGTAGTGTATATCTTCATACGATTTTGTAACATTTGTCATATTGCCGAGAGCATTAGTATCAATCTCCTGCACAGAGGTAACACTGCTTTCATCTTCTGGTTTGCTCTGTTGTGCTCCATTGCTTGTCTGCGGAGGCTTAGATGTACCGACCGGTTTATCATTTTTTTCCGAAGCATCAGACGACCGGGACATTTCAGACTCAGTCGCAGCTGCTATGTTGCCCGAAATGAGCTGCTGTATGTACACAACAGTAAATAACAGACAGGAAATAATAAGAACCGTAAACATTATTGCAACCTGCTGCTTGAAAAGCACAGGCTTATCAAAATCTATTTTCAATATTTTAGGAATATGTATATGTTTCATTCAATCTCTTCTTTTCTTGAAAATTTATAAAATATATGCTAAAACGACAAAAAACCACTCTTAATATAATAAATCCAAATAGATCATAAAATCAAGATAAAATTGTTACCAACACGGATAAATTTTCGGAGCATAATTGTGTACTATTTATAGCACAGACGGACATTTCTCCGTATTGTGAAAAAACACATATACAATCTGATGTCCATAATTCAAAAAACTCTTTACATCACCATATAAAAAGAGTAAAATATTGTTGATGGCCCTATTTGGGGCTTTGAACTTATTATACGAGGAGTGACAAAATTGAAATACTTAGGCATAATAAAGAAGACAATTTTACTTTCACTTTGTACAATGCTGTTAATGATATTTTGCTCCTGCTCACAATCGGAACCGGATAAGGTCAATTACAAAACAACACTGACCTTTTCCCCGAATTTTGCAGGTACAAGAGTTTTTACTGTAACCTATCCTGCATCCTCGGTTGCCCCGACCTCAGAAAAGGCTGAAAAGCTCGACCGACTGATACAGGACTCCTGCCCGTCAACGCTTGCACATTCCCTTGATAAATCATCGGGCAGTCTTTCCTACACTTTCACATTATCATTTTCATCCTTTTCCGATTATATGTCCAAACTTACGGATATACTCGGCACCCGTCCGTCTGTCACCTTTGCAAATCCCGACACTCCCCTGACACATGGCTGGCGTGTTGAAGAGTCGTTTGAAAGCTCACAGCTCCTTGGATGGCTGACGAATGCCGCCCATGCCGAGCAGATATACGATTATGATATTCCCTCAGAGGAAAGCACAACATCTGTAAGCTTCAATTCGGAAACGGTAACCACAACACCTGTTATATCGGTGAATAAACTCAGCGGTCAGCCGATAAAATCCATAAAAATTTCCACGGTAAATAAAAAGTCCACCTTTGACCGCAAATTCATCTTCACGATATCACAAAATACATTTGATTCCCTTGGCGATAAGATATCCGAATATTTTTCCGCTGTAACAGACAGCACAGCCGCAACCGCATGGCAGATAGAAAACGGGGAATATACCTATACGGTAAGCTTTACGGATATAACCCTGAAACAACTTGAGGGCTATACCAACCGTCTGTTCTCCTCCGTATATGGTGATACTTCCTATGTAGATAAGGACAATGGCTCCTCCCCGCTTGCATATCAAAATTCATTCACGGAGACCCTTGATTTTTCAAGTTATGTCAGTGACGGCAATACCGATGTCCCTGTCGAATATACATATACAACCTCTGATAAATCTGAGCTTGACTCATGCCTTGTCTATTCGGATCTGGAATGGGTAAATGCAACAGAATTTACCTCTGAAAATGATCCCGGCAGAATTGTAGGAATATCTGCAAGGCAGCCCTCTCTCACCGTGCGTATCAATGACGGCAAGCAATACACACCTCAGATAATAGATATAACCCTCACCCCACTCGATAACGATAATATACAGAAATCCTTCACCTTCTCGTATAATATAAGTGAAAACGGCTTTGAGGCTTCAAATTATACCGCATCATATTTTGAAAATCTCGGAATAGCAACAACACAAACATCCAAAGACAAGACTGTTTCGTGTACGATAGATTTTACAGGCACTCCTGCCGAGCTTAATTCAAAAATATCAAAAATATTCGGTGACGGTAATCTGCTAACGTACTCTTCCAATGTTCCGTTTATGACTCTGAGAACGACAAAGCATATAGAGGATTCCGTTGACCTTTCATCTGTTCTTGTAGGGGAAAACATTGATACACCTGTAAATTACACCCTTATTTCAAGAGAGGGAGAAATAGCAAAATCTCTCGTACGGACAAATGAAGACTCAGAAGAAGCAGAATATGCCGACAGGAACGACAACGGCTCCTATTCGATTTTGCTTGCAGGCTCGAAAGCAAGCCTCAGTTCGGAGGTTTCCGTTGCAAATGTATCAGATATCATAGTTTTCTGTATAATTTCAGCTATAATAATACTTCTTGCGATTGCGGCTATACTGATCCTGCGGAGTAAGCAGATGAAATTCTCCGCACTTCCCGAGGGCGAAAAAGCGGAGCTTGCAAAAAGTCCGGAGACTGATCTTAAGCCTTCCAAGACCGATATGAAAAAGAGGAGAGATAAAAAACAATGAAAATAAAGCTTTGTATATTTGATCTTGACGGTACGCTTGTAAATTCCCTCGCTGATTTATCAGCTTCAATGAATTATGCAATACAAAAGAATGGCTTTGCTCCTCAGCCTGTCGAGAAATATCGTTATATGGTAGGAAATGGCATATCGGTACTTGCGGATCGTGCCGCAGGACTTGATGAAAATTCCGATCCGGCATTAAAAAGCGAAATACTTAAAGATTTTTCCGAATATTATGAACTTCATAAGCTGGACAATACACGCCCGTTTGACGGTATGTCGGAACTTATCCGGAAGATGAAGGAGCTTGGAATAAAACTTGCGGTCAATACAAACAAAAATGATAATTTCGCCTGTGATATAGTAACAACACTTTTTGGAAAAAATTGTTTTTCCGATATACGAGGAAAGCGTGACGGAATAAATACAAAACCGGATCCGACCGCAGCATTTTCCATAATGGAAAACATTGGAGTTACTAAAGAAGAAAGCATCTATATCGGCGACAGCAATGTCGATATACAGACCGCAAAAAATGCAGGCATCAGAAGTATAGGTGTATGCTGGGGTTTCCGTACAAAAGAGGAACTTATGCAGGAGGGGGCCGACTATATAGCCGAGATACCGGAGGATATTCTGAAATTCATATAAGAGAGGTACAGTATGCATCAAAAACCGAAAATCAATTATCAGCTTGTTCTTGACAAAACGCTTGAGCAAATTACCAAGGAAGGCAGCCGCCCGTCCTTACTTTTACATAGCTGCTGTGCGCCGTGCAGCAGCTATGTTCTTGAATATCTCAATAAATACTTCCGTATTACCGTGTTTTACTATAATCCTAATATATCCCCCCAAAGTGAATATCTGCACAGAGTAGCTGAGCAAAAGAGGCTTATTTCCGAAATGTGCCCCGATGTGAGCTTTATTGAGGGGAAATACGAACCGCAACGATTTTACGAAATGGCAAAGGGGCTTGAAAGAGAGCCTGAACGTGGGGCGAGGTGCCTGAAGTGCTATCGCCTGCGGCTTGAAGAAACGGCAAAGGAGGCTGTTTCTCAGGGAAGCGGCTATTTTACTACCACACTTTCAATATCACCGCAAAAGGATTCCGCTGTACTCAATGAGATAGGAAAAGGTGTAAGTGAAAAATACAGTGTCCCGTATTTGTATTCAGATTTCAAAAAGCGTGGGGGCTATAAGCGTTCCATAGAGCTTTCGGCCGAATACGACCTGTACCGCCAAAATTTTTGCGGCTGTATTTATTCTAAGGTAGGAACAGAAAATTAAGATAATGCAGGGCAGAATTGCAAAAAACTAATAGTACAGCAGCTTAATATAACAGGTTTATATTTTTATAATCCGGTAGGCTTAATCTGTAAAATTAAAGTAATAGTTCAGTCTGTAAAATCTTTAATATGTACATAAAATTATTTTATTCAAAACCGGAGATATAATAATCCAACAATCTTTTCCTTTTTTCGCACAATATGGTGACAAACAGGAAATTATGTGATAGAATAAACAGAGAGTGAAAGGAGCGAGAATATGAAGGAAGCAGAAAAGCTTATGGGTGAAATTTTATTTTCAACTATCTATTCACATTCCACAAGCGGAATAATAGGGAAAAATGAGGATAACGTTTCCCTCAAATATGACGAAAAGCCAAGATATACAGAATTTGCATCTCTAAGTGAAGATCAGATAAAAATAATAAGAAATTTAATGCCGATTGACCCGGTCAAACAGGAATTTTTCATAAAGAATTAACTCTACGTCCTGTTATTTTATTTTTGGCTATGTTCGGAGGGATTATAGATGATACTGATGTTTGTGTTGATTTTTGCATTGGCAATTTCTTTTCTGCTTTTGAATGTTTTCATGAAAATCGCACTTGTGTTATGTTCGATTCTCCTTGTAGCCTTTATAATTTTGCTTATAGTTCTATCCAAGAAAAATCTTTTCAGACGATTTACGGACGGGTGGAAGAAATATGCAATGTTAGCATTAAAGATATTTATAATCGCCGAAATAGTATTTAGTTCTATCGGAATCATAGTATCTGCACTCTACTTGATTTTCATGGAAATTTAAACGACTTCTTTAACATTCAAACTACAATTTAAAACCGATTTTGCCTCAGATAACAGCAATCTTAGTCCGGGGGTAGTTGTATATGGGACTTATTATCCTACTGCTTCTTGCTATGAAGCTTTACTTTGTTATCTCTGTCATTATCACCCTAATCGGGTGTCTTTATCGGCTTATTTGCTATGCAGTTCTTTTTATACTTCTCAATTTTCTGTCATTCTTTTGGGGTGAGTCCTTAAGAGAGCATAAAAAATCCCGCACAAATATTCGGTTTTCTCAAATTCGGTTGACGTTTATTAAAAAAAGTCTTGACAAAATCCGAACAAACAATATATAATATAGAAAACCCATAAAATTAAAGACTTTGAAGGAAATAAGATACGGAACACCGTGCAAAGAGAATTGTCGGTTGGTGTAAGACAATGTCGGTATCCGTGTGTATAGCTCATTCCTGAGTTGACTGTTCGATAATGTAGGGCAGTACGCATGACAGCGTTAAAGGTCAAGGTCTTGTTTGAGATCGTTGAGGGACATATATTATGTCCGAAAAAGGGTGGTACAGCGTGCATTATGCCCGCCCCTTGTCTGTGTGGCAAGGGGCGGGTTTTAAAATATATATGGAGGTAATTTTTTATGAATGAGGGATTTAAGAAATATACACCATTTGAGCAGATAAAGCTCGAGGACAGGAAATGGCCCGATAATACTATAACAAAGGCCCCGATATGGTGTTCGGTGGATCTGAGAGATGGTAATCAGGCACTTGTCACTCCTATGAATATGGAACAGAAGCTTGAATTTTTCCATGCATTGGTTGATATGGGATTCAAGGAAATAGAAATAGGCTTTCCGTCCGCAAGTGAAACAGAATATGATATCTGCCGTGAGCTTATCGAGGGCGGTCACATTCCCGATGACGTATCCATACAGGTATTGGTTCAGGCAAGAGAGCATCTCATACGCAAGACCTTTGAGGCTGTACGGGGAGCAAAAAATGTAATAATACATTTTTATAATTCCACATCAACGCTTCAGAGAAAGGTCGTATTCAAAAAGGATATGGACGGAATAATCAACATAGCCGTTGAGGGAGCAAAGCTTATAAAGGAGCTGATCGACGGCTACGATGGCGATACCAATTTTAGGCTTGAATATTCCCCCGAAAGCTTTTCGGGAACGGAAGTAGATAATTCCGTAAAAATATGCGAAGCTGTTATGGATGTTTTAAAACCGACAAAACAAAACCCGATAATACTAAATCTGCCCAATACGGTTGAAATGTGTACACCGAATACCTATGCGGATCAAATAGAATATTTTATAAGAAACCTCAAAAACAGGGAAGCAGCCATAATAAGCGTTCATCCGCATAACGACAGAGGTACGGGTGTTGCAGGTGCGGAACTTGCAATGCTTGCCGGAGCCGAAAGAATAGAAGGCACACTTTTCGGAAACGGAGAGAGAACCGGTAACCTCGATATAGTAACAGTAGGACTTAATATGTATACACAGGGAATTGATCCCAAACTGGATTTCAGCAATCTGCCGAAGTACAGAGAAATATACGAACGCTGCACGAACATGAAGATAGGCGAAAGACAGCCGTATGTGGGTGATTTGGTGTTTACCGCATTTTCAGGCTCACATCAGGATGCTATAAAAAAGGGCTTTGATTATGTCAGAGCCACCAACAGCGACAAATGGGAAATCCCCTATCTTCCAATAGATCCTGCTGATGTCGGAAGAAAATATGAGGCAATAGTACGCTACAATTCCCAATCGGGGAAGGGCGGAGCTGCCTTCATTATGGAAACCGCCTATGGCTATGAGCTTCCGAAGGCTATGCACCCTGAATTTGGCGCATTGGTCAAGGCTGAAAGCGATCATCTCGGAAAAGAACTTTCTCCGTCAGATTTGCTTGAGGTGTTCAATAAAAACTATATTGATATTGAGCAAAAACTGTGGCTTGTACATCATGTTATAACGAATGTCGGAGTTGACGAAGCAACTTTCAAGGGAACAATACACCTTGTCAAAGCTGATAAAAATGTTGAAATTTACGGCGAAGGCAACGGTCCGATTGATGCATTTGTAAACGCACTTAAATCTGTGGGCATAAAGGGCTTTGAGGTTATGTCATATAAGGAGCATTCAATTTCCAGCGGCTCCGATTCAAAGGCTATCTGCTATATGCAGATGAAAAAACCCGACGGAAAGACAATATTCGGGGTAGGAATTTCCCACGGTATATTCAAGGCATCTGCAAGAAGTCTGCTTTGTGCAATAAACCGTTCCGACTGTGAGGTAAGGGTAAACGGAGAAATAATTTAAAAAAATTCTTTACGCATTGTATATTTTAAAATTAATATACAATGCGTAAAATTTACTTTTATTGGCTGTTTAAAAATAAAGTTGTATGAATAGTTTATTTTACCTCCGTCAACAATAAATACGGGGGTGCGATAAATGTTAAACATGAAGAACGAAAGAAACTATAAAAAATCACCGAAGAAAAATGTTGGTTTTTATATTTCTCTTGCAGTATGTCTTGCAGCCGTTGCAGGTGCTGCATGGACTACCTACGGAAGCATACAAGAATATACTCAGCCTTCGGACGAAAGCAGTGTAGAAGAATCAAAGGATGAGAAGGTCAACGAAGAGGTAAGCGGTCAGAAATACGAACAGTCCAAAATTGAAGAAAGCAGTAAGCCGGAGGAAAGCAGTCGGCAGAGCAGCAAACCGACATCAAGACCCGAAGAAAGCTCCAAAATATCTGAGGAAGTTTCCGTTCAGCAGACAGTAACAGAGGAGTCCGAGACTACGACTGCCGAGCCGATTGACAAGGGAGAGGTACTAAAGCCTTTCAGTCCGAAAAATCCCATAAAATCGGAAACAATGAGGGATTGGCGTACTCACGGCGGTGTTGATATCAGTGCAGGCGAAGGCACACCCGTACGTGCAATAATGAGCGGAGTTGTAAAGGATCTATATACTGACCCTCTGCTCGGAAATGTTATAGTTATCGAACACAGCGGCGGCTATGAATCACTATACTGCGGTGTTACAGATACCTCGGTAGCACGAAAGGGAAGTAACGTCAAGGCAGGAGATACAATAGGCTATGTCGGAAAAATACCATCGGAATCCAAAGATAAGCCGCATCTTCATCTTGAAGTAAGGCTCGATGGAAATAATATGGATCCGACATTGATATACTGAATAAGGTGAAATCGGCAAGGTCAACATGACTAAGCCGGTTTTTCTTTTCACGCAAATTATCACTTTGCACCTTGTATTTCCGATCATGATATGATATAGTTAAGATACAGTAAAATTCTGATTTATATAAGAACGGAGGGTTCGGAATGAAAAAAATTACAGTAATAGTATTGACTGCCTTACTCAGTATTATGATGTGTATAATTGTGGGTGCCTGCAATGAGTATAAGGATGCACAAGACGAATTTCAGAGTGGACTTACAAGTATGATAAGTGAAGCAGGCGACCTTAAGAGTACCATTGACGAACAGGCAAGCGGCGTAAACGATTTATATAACGCTGTAACCGGCGAAAACGAGTAGAATATCTGCACCGCAGATATTAAGTACAGATATTGATTACGCAGCATTACACACAAACAATACATAAAATAATAAATATTCCGACTGTCTTGCTGATAACCGCCCGGCTTAGCAAGACAGCCTTTGCTATACTCAAATACTTTTAATACCCCTACGCCATGAAAATAAATTTATATTCATTCAAATTACTTATTGACAATTACGGAAAATAGTGGTACATTATAGGTAGATTAGCACTCGGACACTGAGAGTGCTAACAGAGAGGTGGCTTGAATGGAACCAACTCAAAGAAAACTGAAAATTCTTGAGGCGGTCGTGGAGGCATTCATAAAAACAGGCGAACCTGTGGGCTCCAAGGCACTGTGTGAGAATCTTGATTTCAATGTTTCCTCCGCCACAATCAGAAATGATATGGCCGAGCTTGCCTCACTCGGTCTGCTTGAACAAACTCATACTTCCTCGGGACGTATCCCCACTGAACTGGGGTATAGGATATATGTAGACAAGCTCATGAAGAAAATACCGCTGACGAAGTATGAACAATCGCATATCTATAATATGCTCTACCCTGTCTCGGATGCTCCGGAGCATCTGCTTGAGGGTGCAGCAACACTTCTATCAAAAATTACGGGCTGCGTTGCTGTGGCTACCTCCCCACCGGGAGAGGCTGCAATCATAAAAAAAATCAGGTTTATCCAAACCGGCAGATATACTGCAATGGTTATTCTGATAACGTCAACAGGCTCGGTCAAGACTAAGCTTTTCAGGTGTGATTTCGTTATAACGCCCGAGCTTACGGAGATGTTCGAGGAAACGATGAATAAACGCTTTTCGGGGATTTCCGTTGCGGATGTGACACCTGCATTTATGCAAAGCTCTGCGGCAGCCTTGGGAGAGATGTCCATACTGATGACTAACGTTTTGGTCGCTGTAAATGATGCCGCAAGGGATGCAGCCGCCGCAAATGCGGCAGTCAAGGGTCAATCAAACTTTTTCACCATGCCTGAGCTTGCATCGGGCGACGGGAAGAGGGTAATGGAACTGCTTAGTCATTCAAGAGAGCTTGAGAAGCTGCTTATAGACACAAATTCAAGAGCAAGCGTGCTTATAGGAAGCGAAATAAAGCACCCTGCCTTGTCAAGGCTGAGTGTCATAGCCTCGCATTATACATCAACACCCGAATGCAGCGGAATACTTGCACTTATAGGTCCTGTGAGGATGAATTATCCGAAATTAGTATCTGCTCTGGAATATACATCGGATATTGTGGGCAATATGCTTTCGGAATTAGTTGAATATGGATAAACATATAAAGGTATAATAAGAAAGGAGAATGTATCTTGGCAAAGAAGAAAAATGCTAAGGCTGAAGCGGATAAGGAAAAGAAGGAAGTCGTTGAAACAGAAGATGAAACTCCCGAAACGGTCAGCAAGGAGGAGTATGATAAACTCAAGGCGGATTTTGACGCACAAAAGGATCAATTTCTGAGGATGGCTGCCGAATATGACAATTTCCGCAAAAGAACAGAGAAGGAAAAGCTTGCGGCATTTGATAATGCCCTTGCATCAACTGTTGAAGCCTTTCTTCCCGTTGCTGACAGCTTCAATCTTGCCCTCAGCTCGACAGAAGGTGTAAGTGATGAATTTATGAAAGGGCTTGATATGATAAACAAACAACTTGAAAATGCATTTAAGAAGCTTAATGTTGAACAGTTCGGCGAACGAGGAGAGCTGTTTGATCCGCAGCTCCATGATGCAGTTTCGAGAGTTGATGACGACGAGCTTGAGGAGGATTATATTGCCTCGGTTTATCAGAAAGGCTACAAAGTAGGCGACAAAATAATTCGTCATGCAATGGTAGTAATCTCAAATTGAGAATGACAGATTATAGTGAATATCGGCTTATAGCCGCATAATTAAGTAAGAATAAATTATTTTTCGGAGGTAACAATTATGTCAAAAACAATCGGTATCGACCTTGGTACAACAAACTCCTGCGTTGCGGTAATAGAAGGCGGTGAGCCTGTGGTTATTCCTAACGCTGAGGGTGCAAGAACAACCCCATCCGTCGTAGCTTTTTCCAAAAACGGAGAGAGACTTGTAGGACAGGTTGCAAAGCGTCAGGCTGTTTCAAATCCTGACAGCACGGTAGCATCAATAAAAAGACATATGGGTTCGTCCTATAAGGTAAAGCTCAACAACAAGGAATATACTCCTCAGGAAGTTTCCGCAATGATTCTTACAAAACTTAAGAAAGATGCAGAGGCTTATCTCGGAGAAACAGTTACACAGGCAGTCATCACAGTACCGGCATACTTTACCGATGCACAGCGTCAGGCAACAAAGGATGCAGGTAAAATTGCAGGTCTTGATGTAAAACGTATTATCAACGAGCCGACTGCTGCCGCTCTTTCATATGGTGTAGATAAGGAAAACGACCAGAAGATCATGGTATATGACCTTGGCGGTGGTACATTTGACGTATCAATTATTGAAATGGGCGACGGTGTACAGGAGGTTCTTGCAACAGCGGGCAACAACCACCTCGGCGGAGATGATTTTGACCAGAAGATTATAGATTGGCTTGTTCAGAGCTTTAAGAATGATGAGGGCGTGGATCTTTCGGGTGATAAGACAGCTATGCAGCGTCTTAAGGATGAGGCCGAGAAAGCTAAGATTGAGCTTTCGGGTATTACAACAGCTCAGATTAACATTCCTTTTATCGCAGCAGATGCAAACGGTCCTAAGCACCTTGATTATACTCTCACAAGAGCTAAGTTTAACGAGCTTACAGCCGATCTCGTCGAAAAGACAATGGGTCCTGTACGTCAGGCACTTTCCGATTCCGGAATTTCAATAAATGAAATAGACAAGGTTCTTATGGTCGGCGGTTCTTCAAGAATACCGGCTGTCCAGGATGCGGTTAAATCACTTATCGGCAAGGAACCTTTCAAGGGCATTAACCCCGATGAATGTGTTGCAATAGGTGCAGCTATTCAGGCAGGTGTGCTTGCAGGTGATGTACAGGGACTTCTCCTTCTTGATGTAACACCGCTTTCACTCGGTGTTGAAACGCAGGGCGGTATTATGACAAAAATCATTGAGAGAAATACAACAATACCTACAAAGAAGAGTCAGATATTCTCCACAGCTGTTGATAATCAGACTCAGGTTGAGGTAAATGTTCTTCAGGGTGAGAGAGAATTTGCAAAAGACAACAAGCAGCTCGGTCTTTTTAAGCTCGATGGTATAGCTCCGGCTATGAGGGGCGTTCCGCAGATTGAGGTTACATTTGATATAGATGCCAACGGTATAGTTAATGTATCCGCAAAAGATCTCGGCACAGGCAGAGAGCAGCATATAACGATTACCTCAAGCACAAACATGAACAAGGATGACATAGAAAAGGCTATCAAGGATGCGGAGCAGTATGCAGCCGAGGATAAGAAACGCAGGGAAGAGGTTGACAAGAGAAATGAGGCAGAAAACCTTGTTTATGCCGTTGAAAAGCTTCTCAGCGAAAACGGCGAGCATATTTCCGATCAGGACAAGGAAACACTCAATACTAAGGTTGCAGCAGTAAAATCGGCACTTGCAGGAACAGACCTCGATGTTGTTCAGTCTGCAAAGGATGATCTCCAGAAGTCGATGTATGCGGTATCCGAGAAGCTTTATCAGGATGCTGCCGCTCAGGGTACTGCTGCACAGCAGGCACCGCAGGACAACAACGGTGTATATAATGCAGACTACACTGATGTTGACGATAACAATAACAACTAATCCTAACTAAAAATAAAAGCCACAGGGGGAAAGCAGGAATCCGCTTTTCCCTTTTGGCGGTTATATAAGAAACAATACGGAATAAAGGAATTATTTACTATTCGGGGTGGTATAATTGGCAGATAAACGAGATTATTACGAGGTACTTGGAGTACAGAAAGGCTCCTCGGAGGATGAAATAAAGAAAGCATTCCGCAAGCAAGCGAAAAAGTATCATCCCGACCTTAACCCGGGTGATAAGGAAGCGGAAGCTAAATTTAAAGAGGTAAACGAAGCCTATGAGGTTCTTTCTGACAAAGATAAGCGTTCAAGATATGACAGATACGGCTTTGCGGGGGTTGATCCGAATTACGGCGCAGGCTCAACAGCATACGGCGGTGGAAACCCGTTCAGTCAGGATATAGATTTAGGGGATATTTTCAACAGCTTTTTCGGCGGCTTTGGCGGCGGAAGAAGTCCGAGAAATCAGAATGCTCCGAGGAGAGGCTCAGATGTTGAGGCTTCAATCACGATAGACTTTGAAGAGGCTGCAAAGGGCTGCAAAAAAGAGGTTACATACAAAAATGTCGAAACCTGTAAATCCTGTGCAGGCTCGGGAGCCGCTGCCGGAACTAATTTAAAGACCTGTCCGCAGTGTAATGGTACAGGTCAGGTAACGGTAAGAAAGAACACACCGTTTGGTCAAATACAGACTACACAGACCTGTGAAAAATGTCAGGGAAAGGGAAAAATCATTGAAACTCCATGTCCGAAGTGCTCAGGTGTAGGAAGGGTACGCACCTCAAAGACAGTAACCGTTACCATACCGGCAGGTATAAGCCAGGATCAGATACTGAATATCGGGGGTCACGGCAACAGCGGATATAACGGAGGACCGGCGGGAGATCTTCATGTATATATAAATGTCAGAAAGCATGAGTTATTTGAACGTAAAGGCGACGATGTATGGTGTGAAATTCCAATTACCTTTGCACAGGCTGTTCTCGGACACGAGATGATTGTCCCGACACTTGACGGTAAATCAAGCTATACCATACATCCCGGAACACAGCCGGGTGATATTTTCAAGCTTAAAGGTAAGGGCATACAGCACCTCAATTCTCGGGGCAGGGGTGACCAATATGTCAGGGTCACTATTGAGGTACCAAGAAATCTGACGGACGAGCAAAGAAAAATACTTGAGCAGTTTGATAAGACCTGCACAGGTAAAAATTATCAGAAGCGTTCAAGCTTCTTTGACAAGGTAAAAAGACTTTTTAAGGATTAGCGCAGCGGTGAGCCGCCGCTGCCCTGTTTTCGATTCCGCTCGCTATGCGCGCCTGCCTTGAACTTATGGTGTCCGTTGCGTGAACGGGGCAGTTGCTTGACTGCCGGTATGGATAGGTACAGTACCGAAAGTGCTTCTCCGAGATATTCCGCATCAGAATGTAACGAAAATAAGACATCGATTTTTATCACGTTTTATTTAAAAACATTGCCGGCGGTAAACCGTCTATTCTTTAAACAATATAAAAAAGAGTCGCTGTACAGCTTATTATGGCTTATCAGCAACTCTTTTTTTTATTTTATTATTCAGCTATAATCAGAAAGAATCTTCTTTACAATCTCCTCTGTATGCATACCCCGTGAACCTTTCACAAGTATCGTACAGTCAATCGAAATAAGCCCCTTAAGCTTTTCATATGCCTCATCATTGGTTTTGACGGTAAATACATTTTCGCATTTGCCGTCACTTGCTCCCCTTGCAGTATTTTCAGAAAGCGAACCGACAGCAACAAGGCTGTCAATTCCTTTTTCCGCAAGATCCTTTCCCACTGCATAATGCTCGCTCTCAGCCTGCTCACCTAATTCAAGCATATCCGCAAGAACAGCTATCGACTTACCTATGGAAATGCTTTTCAGAACACCAAGTGATACCATCGTTGCCTCAGGACTTGCATTATAACTGTCGTCTATAAGCGTAATTTCCTTGAGCTTATATATCTGCTGACGCATCGGAGCATTTTTATATGTCATCAGACCGCTTTGTATTTTTTTGGTATCAAGCCCGAGTGCCTCCCCTACACCTATCGCCGCAAGTGCATTTCTTACACTATGCTCACCGAGTGCAGGTATTGTTATTTCCTCGGTTCTTCCACCTCTACATAATGTGAATACAGTATTAAGGCCCTCTGTCCTTATATTTTCCGCCCTGTAATCGCAGTCATCAGAAAAACCGAATGTAACCGTTCTGAAAACCTGTTTATTATGGAGTGTCCTCAAAAGTCTGTCGTCACCGTTAAGAAATAAAATACTTTCCTTACTAAAGTGCTTTGTAATTTTGAATTTCTCAGACATAATATT
>CANRAN010000011.1 GCA_947628595.1 uncultured Clostridia bacterium
TTGTTCTACAATAACCCTTTCATCGGTTATCGGATTATAACCATCCTTTGAAATGTTCTTATAATATATTCCCATGCCACGCTTCTGCCATGCCGGAAGGTCATTATAATTTGTTCCCATTTGGAAAAATGGTATCAAGATTTATATGAACAAAATCTTTTAATTATTCCCTGTAAAATGTAGTTTTGCCGCTTGCCTGAATACCGATAAGAATAACTGACGTTTTTTCATTTTCTGATTTTTTCATAACTCATTATTCCTTTATTGCAATTTATACACCAAACATTATACATTATACAATGAATATAAATTCTGAGTTAATGCTGAGTGTTCATTTTTACACTGTTTCGTATCAAAAATCTCATATACGTTATAAAAAATAAGGTTAATATGTGCTATAATATTTTTGAGATCCTTCAGAAGCTTTATTATTAATTCTGAAAGGTTTTATAAATTGTCCTGTATGTATATTATTGTAAAATGCTCAGTCAGATTTTATCATGAGTGCAGTATGTTGTCAATCAACGATAGTAAACTTGCATATCTTTGCGAGAGAATGTATCTTACTGCTGAATAAAACGCATCTATATGTTAATACTTAACCTATGGATTTCTTATAAACAACATTAATAACTGTTATACTTAACCCGGTGATGATGATGATTGATTATAAAGCAATCGGCAGGAGAATAGCTCTGTACAGAAAAAAGAAAGGACTGACACAGGCAGCCCTTTCGGAAATATTGGGTGTATCCGAAAGCTATGTAAGTCAGGTAGAACGGGGTAGTGCGAGGATATCTCTTTCCAGACTTGATGAAATATCCGAGGTTCTATCAACGGATATTGCACTGCTTATTTCGGATAATGTTGTTTTGCCGGAAATGTCGGTCAACTCAGAGATTTTTGAAATAATCAAAAACTGGGATAAGGAAAAGACTGATTTCCTTATAAAACTTCTTCTGAGTGCAGACGAGCAATTTTGAGATGATACTGTATCATCTGTTATTTAAAAAGTCGGAGAAGCAATTCGATGAAGTTGTCAAACATTATTTTTCATTCCTTTCCGTTGGTTTTATATTTGTTGAGTTAAATATAAACCATGGGAAAGTTGTTTTACATAGGGTTCGTATTTTACTGTATAAAAATAGCTGTCAACGGTATTTTATGCTGAAAATATTTTCTTATGTCAGGGGGGAGAGTTATCATTCATAACATTATTTTGATAGTCGAAAATATAATGTATTATATATCAACTATTATCTTGTCAACTAAACTTTTTGGAGCTAAAAGTAAACCTAAGATGATCGTTATATCACTTTCGTTTTATGTATTGTTCATATTTATTGCCTGTTGTCAGGATTATATTATAAAGTTTGGAAGTATAATGTCGATAGTATGTAACATTGTATCGGACTACAATACATTTATATTGATATTATCTAACATTCTATTGGCGTGGTTGTGTTTGAGAAATATATCTGTGGGGACGATAATATCGATACAACTTTTTAACCTTTCGATAAATATGTTGGTAGCAGCGTTCGTGCTTTCTTTTGTTGGAGAAGAGTATGGTCATCTGTTGCATGATTATATCGAATTAGCTGAAAATATTATTTCGATGCTTTGTTACATTGCAATTTCCTGCACAAGTGTCAGTGCAAAGATAGTCCGGGTTCTTAACTGCACATCCAAAGTCGTAAAAAGGCTGATTGCGTTGCTTATGATATGTATATCCTTTGTAGCGATGATGGTTGTATATATGCTTCCGTCTTATTCATCATCTTTCAGCAAAAAAACTGTTCTGGAAAATATTGTGAAGGTATCGTTTGTTTCTCTAATTATTCTTATACTGGTTATAGTGCTGTTATTGCTTACATATTCTGTTTCAAACAAATATATAAAAAGTATAGCGGATAATTTTGAAAAGCAGATAGAGGTACAGTCCGAGCGTTATATAACACTTTCAAAGTATAATTTTGAGCTGAGAAGATTCCGGCATGATTATAAGAATATGTGTATAGGTGTAAGTACTCTGATATCCGAGGGAAAAAGCGATGAGGCACTTGAAATGCTCAAGAGAACGGGTACTGTTTTTAATACCGACCTTATTAAGTTCGATACCGGTAACGGTATAGTTGATGCACTCCTTGCCGATAAGCAAAAGAGGGCGGATGAAATCGGTGCGGTGATATCATTTGAAGGCGCTCTGCCCTCAGACATTATAAAACCTGCGGATTTATGTGTAATCTTCGGCAATACCATTGATAACGCACTTGAGGCTTGTTCAAGACTGATGCCGGAAGCAGAAAAGAAAATTTCTGTAAGATCTGCTTGTAACAGTGGCTTTATATTTATTGATATAATAAACCCTGTGATAAAAAAGGTGGATATAAAGGGTCATATCCCCAAAACAAGCAAGACGGATAAACAAATGCACGGCTTCGGTCTGTATTCCGTTGAAAAGGCACTGAAACAATATGACGGGGATTTAAAGATAGAATGTGATGATAAACAATTCCATGTTTCTATTGAACTATGTGCACAAAAAGCTGCCTCCGATGCGGATGAGTGATCATTCCGTATCGGAGGCGGTTTTATTTATGCTTATTCCTCTGCTTCTTCGACAAGTGCTCTGTATCCTAAAATAAATGCGGCTGCTTCAAAAATAAATGCAAACTGCCATAACGTTGATGCTGTAACACTTTCCTTTGCCATTCCGAAAAGCCGGGCAATTAGCTCAAAAAAACTATCGTCATTATTCAGAAACAATATACCTGTCAGAATTGTAAGAACTACCCCTATTCCGCCGAATATCAGTGCTGTTATAAAAAGCGGCTTATTTCTAAGCATAGTAATACCTTCTTTTTAAATATTATTATAATAATAATTTGCGTTTGCTGTCCTTTAATTACATGGAATCGGGTGCTGTGATCTTGAACATTGTGAGGACATTGGCTATAACCGTTTTTGTTGCAATGCAAAGTGCAAGACGTGCCTGCGTGAGTGAGTTATCATCATTTTTGACATGACAGGAATTATAGAACTTATGGAAAAGTGCCGCAACATCATATACATAACGTGTTATCAGTGACGGGTCATATGCCCTTGCGGCCGATATAATTTCGTCGCTGTAAGCGGCAAGCTTATTTATCAGTTCTATTTCTTCGGGAGCTTTTAGTTTTGTATAATCCTCTGCTGTACATTCCCTTGCCTTTATTCCGTCCTCATCAAGCTTCTTGATAATACTACATATCCTTGCATGGGCATATTGTACATAATAAACAGGATTTTGAGAGGACTGCTCAACGGCAAGATCAAGGTCAAATTCAAAATGACTGTTTGCCTCTCTGAGGTTAAAGAAGAAACGTGCGGCATCTATCGGAATTTCGTCAAGAAGTGTTACAAGCGTTATGGCCTTACCGCTTCTTTTGGATATCTTTATGGTTTCACCGTTACTTATAAGTCTTACCATTTGCATAAGAACAACATCAAGTTTTGAGGAATCTACACCAAGTGCCGTGAGGGCTGCTTTAAGTCTCGGAACGTATCCGTGGTGATCCGCACCGAGTATATCTATTGCCTTATCATAGCCCCTTGTTACAAGCTTATCATAGTGGTATGCAATATCGGGAACGACATATGTAGGAATACCGTTTGAACGTACAAGCACAAAATCCTTATCTGCACCGAATTGTGAGGCTTTGAACCATATTGCTCCGTCCTGCTCATAGGTATGTCCCTTTTCCGTGAGGAGCTTTATTATGTTATCCACTGCACCACTCTTATGAAGCGTGCTTTCTCTGAACCAACGGTCGTATTTTATGCGGTATTTCAGAAGATCCCTTTCAAGTCCCTCAATATTTTTAGGAAGGGCAAAATCTACAAGTGCCTTTCTTCTTACATCTGATTCTTCTTCTACATATTTATCCCCGTTAATTTCCGCAAATGCCTTTGCATGGTCAATAATATCCTGACCGTGATAGGCATCCTCGGGAAGCTCATAACCTTCCTTATACAGTTGCATATAACGAATCTCAAGGGAAGTAGCGAATTTCTCTATCTGATTGCCGGCATCATTTACATAAAATTCCCTCGAAACCTCATAGCCTGCCGCATCAAGGACACTTGAAAGAGAATCGCCTATGGCTCCGCCCCTTGCGTTTCCAACGTGCATAGGACCTGTGGGGTTAGCGGAAACAAACTCAACAAGAACCCTCTCTCCCTTACCGAAATTTGATCTGCCGTAGTTTTTTCCCTCATTCTTTATTTCGTCAATAACCTTTGCATAGAATGATTTATCATAAAAGAAATTTATAAACCCCGGACCGGCTATTTCAAATTTTGAAATATTTGTGCCGCTCAGATCTATACTCTGGGTGATTGCCTCCGCAATTTTTCTTGGTGCGCAACGGAACGCCTTAGCCGATACCATAGCGGCATTGGTAGCAAGATCTCCGTGACAGCGATCCGATGGAGTTTCTATAATGAACTGAGGAATTTCGGTCTCCGGCAGGAGTCCGTCCGCCATTGCTTTTTTCAAGGCATCTTTTACAGCCCTATCAAGATTATTCAATGTTACTGATGCTGTGGACATTATTTTTTGCCTCCTTAATTTTTAATGTAAGCTCATTCAGGCTTGCAAGCTCAGATTCTATATCTATTGAATACTTTACAGTAAGCTCTCCTCCGTTGTCATCAAGCCTTATATCAACATCCTCGGTATATACACCGAGTGAAAGACTGCCGAAGAGAGTATTATATTCGCATTTATGCCTTTCTCCCTTTTCAAGTATGAGCTGATGATTTTCTTCTCCACCCTTGATGACGGTTACAATATTGTCGGGACTGACCTTTACCGTTGTTCGGTAATGCTTCAGCGGGGAATCCGGATCATATTCTTTATAGCTTATATAACGGATACCGTTTCTTATTACATAGGATGCGGAAGTTTCAAGCTCGACCTTATCCGTATTTCCGTCAACGTTTTGCTTGCCGCATACGGAAAGAATATAATTTTCTTCCATTCTGTCCTTTTCCTTTCTATTTGATATTTATTGCAGGGCAACCTGCTCGATATTTATATGCCTGACCTCATCCTCTACGCTTTTACCGAGGAAAATTTCAGCTGTATGTCTGAAACTTTCTACCGTATCGCTTACATAATAGGAACAGGAGCCTGATGTATCACTTTTATTCAGTAAATCATTTTTTTTGAGGATATTGGCAGCATAAAGTGCTGTTTCACGCCCCGAGTCTATAAGACGTACATTATTGCCAAGATAATTTGAAATTGCCCTTGCAATAATCGGAAAATGTGTACAGCCGAGTATAAGCGTATCTATTCCGTCCTTTTTCATGTCGCAGAGATAACGCTCAACGACAAGACGTACAATTTCATCCTCCGAGGAAATAAAGCCATTTTCCACGAGTGATACAAAAAGCGGACAATCCTGCTGAAAAACTGTAATGCTGCTGTCCTGCCGCAGAATTTCCTTTTTATAGGAGCCGCTTTTTATGGTAGCAGATGTTCCTATAATCCCGATTTTTCCGTTTTTTGTAGCCTTGACTGCTGCTGTGGCGGTTGGCACGACAACACCGGTAAACGGAACAGGGAGATCTGTGTAAAGCTCGGTTGCAACCGAGCTTACAGTACCGCAGGCGGCTATAATTACCTTGACACCTTTTGAAAGAAGAAAATTGGCGTCCTGCTTTGCATATCTCCGTATGGTTTTCTGACTTCTGTTACCGTAGGGTACTCTCGCAGTATCCCCGAAATATATTATATTTTCCTGTGGCAATACTTTGATTAGTTCCTTGACGGCGGTAAGACCGCCAAGTCCCGAATCAAATACGCCGATAGACTTTTCAGACATTTTTTCCCGTCCTCTCAAAAGCAAGCTCGATCAGCCTTTCTATAAGACTGCTGCCATCTGTTCCGGATGCTTCCATGAGCTTCGGATACATACTGATTGAGGTAAAGCCGGGGAGTGTGTTTATCTCATTCAAAAGCACTCTTCCGTCATCCGTTACAAAGAAATCAACTCTTGAAAGACCTGTGCAGCCAAGTGTGCGGTATGCTTTTATTGCCGTCTTTTTGACTTTTTCCATTAGTTCCTCGCTTATCTGTGCCGGGATGAAGAGCTTTGAGTCCGGATTATTGTATTTTGCATCATAATCATAAAATTCAGCGGCAGGTGCAATCTGTCCGGGAACGGATGCAAACGGTTCGTCATTTCCCAGAACAGCACATTCTACTTCCTTACCGATTATGTTTTCCTCGATAAGTATTCTTCCGTCCTCTTTCGCAGCCTTTATTACAGCGGCTTTTAACTCTTCTCTGCTTGCAGCCTTGCTTACACCGACAGAGGATCCCGCATTAGCCGGCTTTACAAAAACAGGATATTCAAGATTTTTTTCTACTTCGGAAATATATTTATCGGGATTTTTAAAATAATCAGAAGAATAGAACCATGTAAATCCAGCCTGCTCTATACCTGCGTAGTCGAATATGATATTCGTTACTATCTTATCCATACAATCAGCTGAGGCAAGAACCCCACAGCCTACATACGGTATCTCCGCAAGCTCAAATAGTCCCTGAATTGTTCCGTCTTCCCCGTTTTTTCCATGTAGAACAGGAAATGCACAATCAAGCTTTATGATTTCACAGCCATTATCGGTTATAATCGTAATTCCGCCGATTGACGGGTCGGGTGAAATGAATGCTGTTTTATTTTGGAGGTTATTTTCCCACGAACCGTCCGCAATATCTTTGATATCGCCGTTATACATGAGCCATTTTCCGTCTTTTGTTATACCTATCATTATAATGTCATATTTATCCTCGGGTATTTTGCTTATTACATAGGATGCCGATACACTCGAAACCTCGTGCTCGGAGGATTTTCCCCCGAAAATTACGGCTATACGTTTCTTCTGCACATTTACCACTCTCCTAAAAGATTTGGGGTCCTTTCCCGTTACCACTGCAAATATACTTCTACAATCTATTATATTAACATATATTACGTTTTCGTGCAATTCCAAATTTAAATAAAAATATAATTCTGAGTTAGAACTTGGGATATCTTTTTCTAAGCTTTTGTGCAAAATGCTAAATATTGCTGTTGTTATTTGATAAATTGGAAAAAGGCTTGATTTTTCTAAAAGAAAATGTTATTATCTAATATAGATTTGTTACAAGTTTGAAATAATTTATTGTGATAAATCAGTTCAAGGGTTAAAATAATGTAATCTTATAGATTCGATTTTTCTGAAAGGAGCCTATTTTGAAATGGCGAAAGTAATTAAAAAGGTTATTGCCGGCGCATTGACTGTCAGTATGGCAGCTGCAATGATGGTATCCGGTGCTTTGACCGCTTCTGCTGAATCGAGTACCGGTGTCGGACTTTCCGCTCATGCTCTCACAGCATACAGGGAGGGTTGGAGTTATGTATGGGGAGGAACCTCGTATGGTGCGGTAGACTGCTCCGGTCTTATATGGACATACAACGGAGTCGGCGGAATAAGGACGGATATGCTTGCAGCATCATCCTCGTGGGGATATGTAAGCAGCGGTATTCCTAACATTCACGGTCTCGGACTTCATATGCCGGGTCATGTCGGAGTGTATATCGGTTCGGGAATGGCTGTTGATGCGAGAAATGAATATTCCGGTGTTGTATATCATAATGTATATAATAATCATTGGGTAGAGTGGTTCAAGGTTGCGGGAGTGTCATATCCCGAAAATGGTTGGGTTCTTCTTGACGGTGATTCATTCTATTATGAAAACGGAGAGTACATAACAAATACATCAAGAACGCTTGACGGAGTTACATATAGCTTTGACGGAGCCGGTGTGTCAAATATTGCACCGCCGTCAGAAGCATATCAGGCAACAGATTATTCATATGCTTCAGCCGAGCCTGCTCCAGAGCCCGAGCCGGAGCCTTCGTATGAACCTGAGCCTTCCTATGAGCCTGAGCCGGAGCCTGCTCCAGAACCCGAGCCTGAGCCGGAGCCGGAACCTGAGCCCGAGCCGGAGCCTTCGTATGAACCTGAGCCTTCCTATGAGCCTGAGCCGGAACCCGAGCCGGAGCCTGAACCGAGTGTTGAGTCTGAGAAACCGGAGGAATCCGAGCCTGAAAAAGAGGAAGTAAAGATAATAGCTTCATACGGCGATGAGGATGATGAAAAGAGTAAGGACATATATAACATACAGACAAGGCTTTATGAGCTTGGATATTTGAGTGAAAAGGCATCGGGATATTACGGAAGTAATACAGTTGATGCGGTTATGCTTTTCCAGAATTATAATGATCTTGAGGTAACGGGTATAGTTGATGAAAAAACCTATGCAAAGCTTAAGGACAAAAAAGTAAAGACAAACTTTACCACACTTGAGCCTGATACATATGACGATGGGGAAAATATGGCTGTAACTTCGCTTCAGACAAGACTTACAGAACTTAAATATTATTTCGATGATATAACCGGTTTCTATGGCGATCTTACGAAAAATGCGGTTAAGCAGTTCCAGAATGATAACGGAATAAAGGCAACCGGCACAGCAGATGATAAAACGCTTGCAAAACTTTACAGCGGGGATGCAAAGGTTAATCCCAATGCCGATAACCTTATTCTCGGACAAAGCGGGGCTTTGGTTGTAAAAATGCAGAAAAGACTTTCCGAACTCAGATACCTACCGGGTGTAGTAAGCGAGGAATTTTCGGATGATGTGCTTACGGCTGTAAACCTTTTCCAGAGAACAGCGGGCTTTGAGGAATCGGAAATTGTAACAGCCGAGCAGCTTGATGTACTCTATGCTGAGGATGCTCCGAAGTCACCGGATTATGATGTTCTTCAATATGGATTCAGCGGTGACGATGTAGCTCAGCTTCAGTCACACCTTGCTATACTCAAGTATTATGACGGAAAGGTATCGGGAACCTACTCAAAGGATGTTGAGGATGCGGTTAAGCAGTTCCAGACCTCCTATAAGCTTGAAGTTACCGGTATTGCAGATCTTAAGACTCAAGAGCTGATCAAAACGGAGTCTCAGCGAGAAAGCTCAAAGGTTGGAGACAGTCTTATACTTAAAACGGCAACCGTGTCAGATAATGCACTTGCAAACCTTGCAGAGACTAAGATGCAGGTTCGGACACCCGGAGATGTGGTTATTACAGCTTCAGACAACGGGGAACTCGCCAGAACACTTGTTATCCTCGGTGCTGTTGTGATGTTTACAGTGTTCCTTTCCGTGTTGTTCATCGTTGAACTTAAGAGAAGAAAAAAGGATTCTGTATCGGAAATTGATCCTGATGGGTATTACATTAGCAGAAAATTATAATACAAATTTATTTACGGAGAAGCTTTGAAGGTTTCTCCGTAATTTTTTTAATGGCTAATTGGCATTATATGTATTTTTTATGAGCGAATATTGGTTTTTATTCGACATGAAAATTATGATAAAATAGATTCCCTGAGATTAAATAATGTTTCTGTAATTTTTAATATCAGCTTTTAACATTTTTTATAAAAAAACGCTTAAAAGCACTTGAAATTTGGATAAAATTAAGCTATTATATAAATGGTAAACAGTATTTGGTAAAAAGGAGTTGTTATATTATGCGGCTTGTAAATGGCGCAAGCAATGAACGCTCGGAGCTTGATTTGTTTCATAGCGGCGAGAATTATCACGCTTACAATTATCTGGGGGCACATAAGGCGACTGTCGACGGTAGGAAAGGCGTTATATTCCGCACGTGGGCGCCTAATGCCAAGACCGTGTCGGTTGTCGGTTCCTTTAATGGTTGGGATCGTAATCAGCATAGAATGAACAGGATATCGGATGGCGGTGTGTGGGAATGCTTTATTCCCGAAATCGTTGAGTCCTATGCTATATACAAATACAGCATAGAAACATTTGATGATGTTTGTATGATGAAATCTGACCCATATGCTCATCATTATGAAACACGTCCGAATAATGCATCGGTATTTTTCGACATTGACGGGTTTGAATGGCACGATGGGGATTGGGAAAAAATCAAGCATGAGCATGAATCATACAGCAGTCCGATGAATATATATGAGGTTCATGCAGGATCATGGAGAAAATATAAGGATGGTAATTATTTTTCTTATAGTAAGCTTGCAGACGAGCTTATTCCGTATGTAAAAGAGATGGGTTATACTCATATAGAACTTATGCCCCTTACGGAATATCCGTTTGATGCGTCATGGGGATATCAGGTCACAGGATATTTTGCTGTTACCTCAAGATACGGCGGACCCTTTGACTTTATGGAATTTGTTGACAAGTGTCATGCAGCCGGTATATATGTAATTATGGACTGGGTTCCGGCGCATTTTCCGAGGGATGCATTCGGACTTGCACGCTTTGACGGTACTCCATGCTATGAATATGCAGATCCGAGAAAGGGTGAGCATAAGGACTGGGGTACGCTCGTCTTTGACTATGGCAGGAATGAGGTTGTCAGCTTCCTTGTTTCAAGTGCTATATTCTGGATGGACTATTATCACATAGACGGACTCCGTGTTGACGCTGTTGCTTCGATGCTTTACCTTGATTACAGCAGACGGGACGGAGAATGGGTCCCGAATAAATTCGGCGGTAAGGAAAACCTTGAGGCTGTTGCTTTCCTGCAAAAGCTGAATGAGGCCGCTTTCAAATATTACCCCGAGGTGCTTATGATAGCTGAGGAATCTACATCATGGCCTATGGTTTCAAGACCTACATATTCGGGAGGACTTGGATTTAACTATAAATGGAATATGGGTTGGATGAATGATATGCTCCATTATATATCGCTTGACCCGCTATATCGTCCGTTTAATCATGATAATCTTACATTCTCGTTTTTCTATGCTTTCTCCGAAAACTTTATACTTCCTATTTCGCACGATGAGGTTGTTTACGGGAAGGCCTCACTTATAAATAAAATGCCCGGCTCATATGAACAGAAGTTCGCAGGTGACAGGACGTTTGTTGCATATATGATGGCTCATCCCGGCAAGAAGCTTACTTTCATGGGTACAGAATTTGGTCAGTTCAAGGAATGGGACTATGCGACAGAGCTTGATTGGCTGTTACTTGATTATCCGGCGCATAATGATCTTAAGAATTTCTTCAAGCAGGTAAATAAATTCTACCTTGAAAACTCACCGTTTTGGGAAATAGATTATTCATGGGATGGTTTTTCATGGATATCCAATGATGATTATACACAAAGTGTAATAAGCTTCAGAAGGATTAACAAAAAGGGTAATGAAATTATTGTCGTTTGTAATTTCCAGCCTGTGCTCCGTGAAAATTATCGTATAGGTGTCCCGATTGACGGTACATATTCCGAGGTATTCAATACTGAGGCGAAGGAATTCGGCGGATGCGGTATTACCAACGGTTCGTCCATTGTTTCCGATGAAATAGGTATGCATGGTTTTGAGCAGTCAATATCACTGACGCTTCCGCCTATGTCTGTGCTCTATCTGAAATGTGTACGTAAAAAACCGAAAAGAAAACCAAAGGTCGCTGCGGATGCCAATGAAAAGGAAACCAAAAAGGTTACCTCTAAGGCAAAATCGGAGAAAGCTGCGAAGCCTAAGACAAAAACTAAAAAAGCGACTAAAAAAGAGTCGTAACAAATTAGGTTTATAAATTTAATAAATGGGGAGGAATACTAAATGTATCCAAAACAGGAAGTTGTTGCCATGTTGCTTGCAGGCGGACAGGGCAGCCGACTTGGGGTGCTGACGCAAAAGCTTGCAAAGCCGGCAGTACCGTTCGGAGGAAAATATCGTATTATTGATTTTCCGCTCTCAAACTGTGTAAACTCAGGAATTGAGGCTGTCGGAGTTCTTACACAGTATCAGCCGCTCGTGCTTAATGAGTATATAGGAAACGGTCAGCCGTGGGATCTTGACAGTAATAACAGCGGTGTGAGTGTACTTTCACCGTATCAGCAGGTAAAGGGAGCTGATTGGTATTCGGGAACAGCTAATGCCATCTATCAGAATATCAATTACATAGACAGATATAACCCTGATTATGTTGTTATTCTTTCGGGTGACCATATCTATAAAATGGACTATTCCAAGATGTTAGCGGCACATAAGCAGAATAATGCGGACTGTACTATTGCCGTTATAGATGTACCGCTTGCGGAGGCTTCACGCTTCGGTATTATGAATACCAATCCCGACGGCTCTATCTATGAATTTGAGGAAAAACCTGCTAAGCCGAAGAGTACAAATGCTTCAATGGGTATTTATGTGTTCAGCTATGATAAGCTCCGTAAGTATCTTATCGAAGATGAGGGAGACGAAAATTCGACTCATGATTTTGGTAAGGATGTTTTGCCAAAGATGCTTAATGACGGTCTGAGAATGTTTGCTTATCAGTTCCAGGGCTATTGGAAAGACGTTGGAACGATAGACAGTCTTTGGGAGTCTAATATGGATCTCCTCGATCCGAATGTGCCGCTTGATCTTACAGATGAATCGTGGAAGATCTATTCGAGAAATCCTGTTGTTCCGCCACAGTATATTGCGGAAAGTGCAACGGTACAGAATTCGCTTATTGCTGACGGCTGCTCAATCAGCGGTTCGGTTGACTTCTCCGTTCTCTTCTCAAATGTTGTTGTAAAGAAGGGTGCGGTTGTTCAGGATTCAATAATAATGCCCGGCTCGGTTATTGAGGAGGGTGCTGTCGTTCAGTATGCTATTGTATCGGAAAATACCGTTATAGGCAAAAATGCGGTTATTGGTGCACGTCCTGAAACAATAGAGGATAAAGATCAGTGGGGTATTGCCGTTATAGGCGATAATCTTAAAATAGGCAATGGTGTAAAAATAGCACCTAAGACAATGGTTTCACAAAATGTAGAGGGGGTTGAGGAATAATGCGTGGAAACAATATCATGGGAATTATCTTCGCCAATCTGCATGAGGATCTTGTCAGTGCGCTCACGGATGTAAGAATTATGGGTGCTGTTCCTTTCGGCGGTAAATATCGTCTTATAGATTTCCCGCTTTCCAATATGGTTAATTCGGGTATTAACAAGGTAGGAGTTCTCACAAAGAGTAACTATCAGTCCATTATGGATCATCTCGGAACCGGTAAGGCATGGGATCTTTCAAGAAAACAGGGAGGTCTGTTTATTCTCCCACCGTTTACAAATGCAAATGACTATTCCAACCGTATAACTACCCTCAACAGTATTCTTCCGTTCCTTCAAAATTCTACACAGGAATATGTTGTGATATCTGACTGTGATACGGTATGTAATATAGATTTCCAGGATGTATGCAGGAAGCACCTTGAAAATAATGCGGATATTACTCTTGTATATAAAAGGGATGTACTTCCCGAAAAACTTCATGCTCCTGCTATCCTTTCGTTTGACAGAAACGGAAAGGTTATTGATGTTCTTATTACCGATAATGTTGAGGGTCCGTGCAGTTTCTACATGAATATGCTGTTCATAAAAAGAGAACTTCTTATCGAACTTGTTAATAAATGCATCAGCAAGAATACACTTAATTTCAAGAGAGATATTCTTCAGGTTGAATATAAAAATCTGAGCGTTTACGGGTATGAATTCAAGGGATTCTCGAAGATAATCACATCTATGAACGACTATTTCAATGCAAATATGGCTCTTATGGAGCCTGATGTAAGGGCCGATCTGTTTAACAGTGATAACCCGATTTATACAAAGGTAAGAGATGATATGCCGACAAAGTACGGTCTTGGCTCAAAGGTTAAAAATTCTCTCATTGCGAATGGCTGTACGATTGAGGGCGAAGTCGAAAACAGTGTACTGTTCAAAGGTGTGCATATCGGAAAGGGAACGAAGGTTTCCAACTGCGTGATTATGCAGGATACAAAGGTCGGTGCAAACAGCAGTCTGAGTTATATTATAGTAGATAAGGACGTTACTATCGGAGATGAAAAGACTCTTATGGGTACTCTCTCATATCCTCCCTATTACAGCAAGGGAAGTGTTGTTTAAGCTGATCTGATATATTAGTCGGAGGTGCGTTAGTAAGATGAAAGTTTTGTTTGTTGCAAGTGAGGCACAGCCGTTTGCCGCTTCGGGTGGACTTGCGGATGTTGCAGGTTCACTTCCTCACGCACTGCGTCAAAGGCTTATAGGCTGTAGGATCGTTATGCCGTTGTATGATGAAATTCCGCAAGGTCTTAAGGATCAGATGCGTTTTATTACAAGCTTTTCCGTGCCTGTTTCATGGAGGAGGCAGTACTGCGGCGTATTTGAGATGAGATATAACGGCGTGATATATTATTTTATTGATAATCAGTATTATTTTCAGCGTCAGGGTCTGTATGGGCATTATGATGATGCGGAGAGATTTGCATATTTTTCGAGGGCTGTTCTTGAAATGCTTCCGTATATTGACTTCAAGCCCGATATAATCCATTGTAATGACTGGCAGACTGCACTTGTTCCTACATATTATAATCTGTTCTATGCACAGAACGATTGGTATAGCGGAATAAAAACTATTTTTACGATACACAATATTCAATATCAGGGCAAGTACGGCACTGAACTGTATGAGGAGGTTGTTGGAATACCTCCCCACGGCAGGTCTATACTTGACTGTGACGGCTGTATTAATTATATGAAAGGTGCCATAGAAACAGCTAACCGCGTAACAACGGTTAGTCCGAGTTATGCATGGGAAATACGTGACCCGTGGTTTTCACACGGACTTGACAGTATTCTTAATGCAAGGGCATGGAAATTGAGAGGTATTCTCAACGGAATTGATACAACGTCATACAATCCGGCAACGGATATACAGCTTTATGCACATTATTCCGCTGATGACCTTTCGGGAAAGGCAGTAAATAAGCAAAAACTTCAGGAAAGGCTGGGGCTTGAGCAAAATCCGGATATTCCGATAATTGCAATGGTAACAAGGCTTGTTTCCCACAAGGGACTGGATCTTGTTAAATATGCACTGGATCAGCTTATGCGTGAGGAGTATGTACAGTTTGTAATACTCGGTTCGGGCGACTGGGAATATGAAAGCTTTTTCCGTTCAATGCAGGACAGGTATGCGGGCAGGCTTTGTGCTTGCCATGGATTTATCCCGGAATTATCGAGGAAGATATATGCAGGTGCGGATATTTTCCTTATGCCGTCAAAGGCTGAGCCGTGCGGACTTTCTCAGATGATTGCACTGAGGTATGGTACAATACCTGTTGTCCGTGAAGTAGGCGGCTTGCGTGATTCCATACAGGACAGCGGAACGGGAGAGGGAAATGGCTTTACATTTGCGAATTATGATGCTATGGATATGCTTGGTTGTATCAGGAGAGCTATTGCCGGATACTGGCAGCGTGACGGTTGGGAGATACTTGTCAAGCGTGCTATGAACTGTGATAACAGCTGGTCAAAATCCGCAACCGAATACATCAATCTCTATCGGGAAGTAATGAATGAATAGCAGCCGGCGGCGGGATGCCCCCGCTGTCATGTTCGCGGGTTTGCTCACTGCGTTCGCTTTGATTGTTTTGACGGTAAGTCTGTTTCCGCGATAGGTAGTTTGCCTGACGGTGTGCGTAAGAGGGTGTCGAGAGCGGCTCTGCGAGCCGCTCCGCAAAAGTAATGACAAGCTTGTTGCTACCAAATGTGAATTAATTACCGTATAGGCAGCTGCGAATTGACAGTGCTGATTGGCATCCGTGTAATGTATCCGAATTTGGTATGACGGAGGTATTTTTGGAATGTCTGATTGAGTATAAAAATGAGCTTAGTATCGTATGCAGTGTACTTCAGCAGATAGCAAAAATTACATTCAAAAACGGAGAGCTTTTTCTGTCGAACGAATATATATACCGGACGAACCAAAGGTATTGACGCTAAACAGAAGTCAAATATAACAGGCTTTATTCTTGTTGCCGATGAGGTTGTTCCTGCTATTAATACACCTTTTGGAAAGGTTGAATTTGTGGAATTTGTCGGATGTACAGATGCAGAGCTTTTGATGCTCAAAGACAGTAAACTTACCGTGCAGGAGATGTATTCAAAACTCGGAACAGATATAACAGATTATAATAGGGATTCTGTTGTATGATAATATTTACATATGAATAAAATTATCGCACAATGCGGTTTGTAAGAACAGGCAAAAAAGCATTCTGTACAAGCCGTGGGATAAGAGTGCCCCCTTGGGGGTAAGAACACTCAAAAATAGTTTATAATGCTATTTTCACTCAGTTTTTATCAGATTGGTGAAATAATTTATCACAATATCAATTTAGACTCGAAATACCTTGTTTTATTCAGTGTTTCCTTAGATTAGTCGATAAAATAATATAAAAAACGGTCTGCCGCAATGTCAGAAATATGCGACAGACCATATTATTTTGTGTAAATTGCTTCTGTGGTTAATTCGTAACTACTTTACTCACGATAATTATTCCAAGGCTCGACCGATAAATAAGGTATTGCATTTGTAATTTGCGGATTCGTTCACGATACGTTCCTACGGTTTACGACTGGCATATATTTATTTTTGCGGAAACATACTTCCCGTCACAATAAACAGGGCGAACGCAGTGAGCAAAAATGCGAATCATGGCTGTAAACTCACCGTTCATTGAGGCACTTGTCACCTGTTTCGAGGGCGGCAATTCCTGTGCGTGCCATTTCAATTATACCGTATGCCTCAAGCTCGGATACAAACGTGTCAATTTCGTTCGGTGTCCCGCTTGCCCTGAAAGTCATGGAATGTTCGCCGATATTTACAAGAGATGCATGGTACTTTGCTGTCACAGATATGATTTCATTGTTGTCGTGTCCATCTGTACCGATTTTTATAAGTATAAGCTCGGATGCAACAGAACCGTCCTCGGGCAGTACCTCCGCTCTTTTTACATCAACAATTTTAAGCATTTGGCTTATGAACTGCTCAACCTTGTCATCATCACCGTTTATTCTTATTGTCATTCTGGAATAACCGTCCATGCCGGCAGGACTGACTGTAAGACTGTCAATATTAAAGCCCCTTCGTGAAATAAGACTTGTAACCCTGAGCAGTACCCC
>CANRAN010000012.1 GCA_947628595.1 uncultured Clostridia bacterium
ACTCCGAGTACATTTTCGGCAAATATAGTGGCCATTCCAAATACGGCAGCAACCCACATCCAGAATATTGCTCCTGCTCCGCCAAGGCTTATCGCTCCGGCAACGCCAACTATGTTTCCTGTACCTATTGCCCCCGCAAGTGCCGTAGCCATAGCTTGAAACGGTGAAATTTTTCCCTTTCCCCTTTTCCCCTCCGTTTTTTTAAAAATTGACATAAAGGTTTCATTCCACCAATATTTAAAATTCTTTATCTGAAAAAAATTCAGCTTGAATGTATAGAATATTCCTATGCCTAAAAGTACAGACAGCATGAACGGTCCCCATACAATACCGTTAATGAAAGAATTTATTTTTTCAACAGTTTCCATTTTAACACTTCACCCCATACATATATATATTTATTTTAATGTTTATATGAATTGCAAAGTTATATGATTATATGGTATAATTGGTTTGTTGGACAAAATGAGGTGTGGATCATGGAAATGTGGGATTTATATAAACGTGACGAATGATATTTACAGAGAGGTATAAAAATGGAATTTCCGTCCGAACTTAAGAACCAAATTGAATTGAATACATCACAATGGGCAATATCTGAATTGAAGAAAGCTTCGGAGTCAATAACAAAGAGATACAAAAATGAAAGCGGAAAAGGTAAAAGACTTGTTACGAACAAGCTTGATGCTGCGGTATATTCTGTCGTTCGTATGCCTGCAACTTTTGCGGCAGTGTATGAGGCAATTTCTCATACGCTTGAAGTTGTCGGAGATGAATACGATATAAAAACACTTCTTGATGTGGGGGCAGGTACAGGTGCGGCTGTATGGGCGGCAGACTGTCAGCTTGAGCTTGACGGGATAACCTGCTTAGAACGTGAAATGGAAATGTCCGCCCTCGGTAAGGAATTTATGAAGTTGGGCAGTCCGGCACTAAAAAATGCCGAATGGGTATCCTATGATATTTCACGTCCGGAGTTCCCATACAATGCCGATCTTGTTACAGCGGCATATGTCCTTAACGAATTACCTGAGTCACAGAGGATTGATACAATAAAGAAGCTTTGGAAGTCTGCAAACAAAATACTTATAATAATAGAGCCGGGTACACCGGACGGTTTTTTACAACTTAGAAAGGCAAGGGATATACTGCTTAAGGACGGGGCACATATAGCCGCTCCGTGTCCGCATGAAAACAGGTGCAAAATATCCACTGAGGACTGGTGTCATTTTACGGCAAGAGTACAAAGGAGCAAACTCCATAAAATGCTTAAGGGTGGAGATTCACCGTTTGAGGATGAGAAATATTCTTATATGGCATTTGTACATACCGATATAAAAATTAACGGTTCGAGAATACTTCGTCACCCATACACGAACAAGGGTAAAATATCATTGGAACTATGCTCCGAGAGCGAAAATACGACTGCCGTTATAACCAAAAGGCAAGGAGAGTTTTTCAAAATTGTAAAAAAATTAAAATGCGGTGATTTATTACCTGAATAAAAATTAATGATATATACATAAATAATTTATAAATTTTTTTGTTGACTTTTACCAAAAAATAAAGTATCATGTAAGAAATAAAGGAGATGAAATAATGAAAGAAGAACAATTTTTACAAACAGCCGATAAGGTTGCAAAGGAATTGGTTAATTTTACACGCCAGGAAAATATTAATGAGGAATTTTTTCTCGACATAATCGAGGAAAAGATACTTCCCGTCGAGCAGTTTTTTGCAGATTATGCGTGTGCTATAATGGAGGTCGAAACAAAATTCAAGGTTCTCAATGAGCAATTTTCTTTGAAGTATGACGGAAACCCTATCGAATCAATTCATTCACGCATAAAGGATTACGACAGTATTATACGTAAGCTTATCCGCAAAAATCTCCCCAGGACACTTAAGTCTATCGAGGAAAATATAAACGATATAGCAGGAGTGCGTGTCATATGCTCATTTGTTGATGATATATACCGTCTTGCGGATTGCCTTTTGCAGCAGGATGATATAACGCTTATCAGGAAAAAGGATTATATAAAAAATCCAAAGCCTACCGGATACAGGAGTCTGCACCTGATTGTGCAGGTGCCTATTTTTGTAGAAAATGAAAAAAGGCTCGTTAAAGTTGAAGTTCAGCTGCGAACAATAGCCATGGATTTCTGGGCAAGCCTTGAGCATAAGCTGAGATATAAGAAAAATATTTCTTCCGAAATGTTGGAAAAGCTTGCTCATGAACTGACAGATTGTGCGGAGATAAGTGCTTCTCTCGACAGCCGTATGCAGAATGTAAGAAATTTGATTTTATCAGAAAATAATAGATGAAAATACAAATACTGAAATATAAAAACGGGATTTGATGGTGTCCCTATACTTCTCTCTTAAATTTACATATTTTATTTGACGAGGCGAACAGTATATTGTATAATAAAATTGGGTCTGAATTAACGATTCAAAGTAAATGTCATATTAAGGATGCGGTATAATGATACATCTTGATAATGTTTCTAAGGTTTACCCTAACGGTACTGAGGCACTAAAAAATGTTAGTCTTGACATCGGGCAGGGAGAGTTTGTTTTTGTTGTAGGCCCGTCCGGTGCCGGGAAAAGTACATTCCTTAAGCTTCTTATACATGAAGAAACTGCAACATTCGGAAAAATAAAAGTAAATGGCTATAATTTGGTCAATATCAAGCAGCGGAAAGTTCCTTATCTGAGGAGAACCATGGGTATTGTCTTTCAAGATTTCCGTCTTATAGATAAAATGAATGTTTACGATAATATTGCCTTTGCGATGAGAGCTATCGGAGCACATGAAAGAGATATCAAAAAACGTGTAAAATTCGTAATAGAAATGGTCGGTCTTAATGGAAAGGAAAAATGTCGTCCTAATGAGCTTTCGGGCGGAGAACAGCAAAGAGTAAGCCTTGCAAGGGCACTTGTCAATAATCCTGAATTGCTTATTGCAGATGAGCCCACAGGTAATATTGATCCGAAAATGTCCTTTGATATTATGAAAAAGCTTGTGGAAATAAATAAAAGAGGGACGACGATTATTGTTGTTACTCATGAGCATGAGCTTGTTAAGCAATTCGGAGGCAGGGTTATCATAATAGAAGGCGGGGAAATTAAGCTTGATAAAAAGCTTCCTACAAAATATCATCCGTCAGACGAACCGGAGGATACGGTTGAGGACAGCGAGGAGGCAGAAGTATGAAATTTACAAGCAGCAGGTATTTGGTAAAGGAGGGACTGAAAAATATCTGGAATAATCGGATGATGTCCTTAGCATCGATTGTTGTACTTGTTTCGTGTTTGATAATAACCGGTGCTGCAATTCTTATTTCGGCAAATTTAAACAATCTTATCTCTACCCTGGGTGATGACAATCAGATAAATATATATCTTGACTATAAAATGTCAGATATAGATGCGATAAAACTCGGGTCTGAAATTAAAAAGCTGCCCAACGTAGATGAATGTGTATTCTATTCAAAGGATGAGGGAATAAAAGAATTTAAGGATAAAATCGGTAACGACATTTATCAAAGTATGCAGGGTGAAAACAATCCGCTCGGTCATGTTTATAAAGTAAAGCTCAAGGATCTGTCTGATTACAGGAGTACGATAGATGAAATTGGGAAGCTTGACGGCGTTGTCAATGTCAGCGACAGAGCGGCTATTGCAAGAGCTCTTACAAAGCTGAATTATTTTGTAGCCATAGCCGGCTTCTGGATAGTGCTTATCCTCGGAGTTGTTACTCTTTTCATCATATCAAATACTATAAAAATGACAATGTATTCAAGGCGGTTTGAAATAAGCATAATGAAATCCGTCGGTGCAACCAATACCTTTGTCAGAATACCATTTATAATTGAGGCTATGACCATAGGTCTTATTGCAGGACTTCTTTCCGCTATTGTACTTATATGTATCTATAATCCCATAAAAGAATCTGCGGGAAGTATTCTGGCAATGATAGCATCCTCAACAATACCTCTTGAGGATTTGTGGCTCAGAATACTGGTGGCATTTTCCTGTGCCGGTATCCTTATAGGTGCTTTGGGAGGTTTTATTTCCATAACAAAATATCTGCGTAAGGAAGGAGGAGAAATTATTGGTTGGTAAAAATATGCTTACAAAGCTTTTTATAAGTATTGCATCCCTTACGCTTTCCGCCGCAATTATCACTATGTCAAACGTGTATGCGTTTGATGAGGAAGAAAATTCCCGTCAGCAGGAGCAGCTTAAACAGGAAAATTCACAATACACGGAGGAGCTTGAGGAAACGAAAAAAACACTCAAGGAAAAAGAGGAATACAGCGAGAAACTGCAAAAACAGATTTCTGAGCTTACTGTGAGGATACGGAATAGCGACACCCGTATCAAAGAGCTTAATTCCCGGATAAAAGAAAAGCAGGCTCAGATTGATAAAAGGATAGCTGCCATAGACGACAGGCTTGAGCTTCTGCGGAGCCGGTTGCGCTCACTTTATATGGCGGGGGATGTATCTACTCTCGAGATCATATTGCAGGCAAAGGATTTTTCCGATTTTGTGGATAAAATGGAGCTTGCGCAAAGCATATCTGCCTATGACACAGACCTAATCAATGGTCTAAAAAAGGAAATGACCGGTATCGGAGAAGAGCAGGAGAGTTTACAGAATGACAAGGTTTCTGTTGAAGAAGAGAAAAAGCAGCTTGAAGAAAATAAAAAGAAAATAAATACCCTTTCCGAGGAAAATGAAGCTGTTATTTTTGAGCTTACACAGCAAAAGAATGATACCGAGCAGGCTATAAAGGAAAATCAACAAAAGCAGCAGGAGCTTCAGGCTGCATTGGAGAAATATAACAAAGAGCTTGCTGCCAAGGTTGAAGAAAACAGAAACAACCAATCCCAACAGCATCAATCGGGAAATAACGAAGGCAATACCAATACAGATAATAATGAATCCCATATAGATACAAGCGGAGGATTTGTATGGCCGTGTCCGGGACATACTTACCTTACCTCCACGTTTGAAGAATGGAGAGGTGCGGAAAATCACGGTGCTCTCGACATAGCAGACGGGGATGTGTATGGTTCTGATGTTGTTGCCTGCTTTTACGGTACGGTTATATCAACCAACGAAAGCTGTCCTCATGATTACGGAAAATTCTCAAGCTGCGGCTGCGGCGGAGGCTACGGAAATTATGTTATGATCGACCATGGCGATGGAAAAATTTCTATATACGGTCATCTGTCGGGTGTTGTTGTTTCTCCGGGAACGCAGGTAGTGCCCGGTCAGCTTATCGGATATGTAGGCTCGACAGGATATTCCACAGGACCTCACCTTCATTTTGAAATGCAGTATTACGGAGTACGCTATAATCCTCTTGATGAGTATTAATAATAGAAAACACTCTTGCACAATAGGATGCAGGAGTGTTTTTTCATATTCATATTTCTACCTTAGCAGTGGTTACGTTGTTTTCATTTGATATTATAATTCTTTTATTAATCATCTCCTTAAGACGTCCGACATGCGAAATTATTCCAATAAGACATTCGCTCGTACTGAGATCTTTAAGGGTTTGAACTGCTTTCACTAAGGATTTGTCATCAAGGGAGCCGAAGCCCTCGTCAATAAACATCGTATCAAGATGTATTCCGCCTGATCTTGATTGTATCTCATCGGATAATCCGAGTGAAAGCGCAAGGGCTGCTATGAACTTTTCACCGCCCGAAAGGGTGGTTACATTTCTCAGCTCATCACTTACTCTATCAAGGACATTCAGTTCAAGACCGAACTGCTTCTCATAGCCTTGCTTACTATCCCTGCGTACAAGCTCATATCTGCCATCAGTCATCCTATACATACGATTATTTGCCCTGCGGAGGATTCTGTCAAAATACGCTATGACAACATATGTATCAAACTTTAATTCTCCGTTTGCAGTATTGTAAAGCCTTGCACAGTTATTATAATTCTCTGTTGCAGCATGATATGCATTACGCTTACCATTAAGGATTTCAACAGCATTTTTATTACCGCTAATCCTTGTAGATACCAATATCTTTTCATCATTTATCAATTTATATTCGGTATCAAGCCTTTTGTCCTCCGTTTTCAGGAAGTTGATATCAAATTCTTCGCTTTCTGAAATTTGCTTTTGCAGCAATTTCTCATTTGCAGCAATCTCCCCTATTATTTTATTCTGTTGCTCTAAATCGGACTTTGTTTTCTCAAATTCCGTCTTTAAAGCTTTTGCTTTCACCAAAAGCTCATTAATTCTCCTTTGAGCCTCCGATTTCGATTTATACTCGAGTGTTTTTCCAATCTCTGATATCTGTCTTTCGGCAGATGACATTCTTTCAGCCTGTACCTTGGTCTCTCCGGTGAGCTGTACTATACTTTTTTGCAGTTCCTCACAGTTTGTTCTTATTGTATCAACAGATTTTTTTAATTCTCGCATTTCCCTGCACTTTTGTTCGTATCTATCTATCTCAGTTTTAAGATTATTAGCAATTTCACGATACCGGACGAGTGTTTCATTTACATAAGCTCCAAGGTGTTCGTCCCCAATATACTCGTCGAACAGACTATCGGCTTTTTTTCTGACATTAATATAGGATGTTTCCGCTTTCGCCTTGCTGTCTGCACATTTATTATTCTCTGCTACCATTTTTTCCTCAAGCTCATCTCTCAGCTTTTTGGCAGCATTAACCTTTTCCCTTGATGGTGCGCCTTGCTTTGGTTTAGCAGGAGCAGGGTGGTGTACAGAACCGCATACCGGGCATGGCATACCGTCCTCAAGCTGTTGTGAGAGTAAGCCCGCCTGATCATCAAGAAAGGCTGTATGCATCTGTTCATATAATCCACTCTGCCGGATAAATTCATTTCTTGCAAGCTCGTATGCCTTTTGATTTTTCTCTGCAATATTTTTCAATTCAAGACTTTCATTATATTCATCATACATGGCTCTGATTTCTTTTCCTGTACGTATTGTATCTTGAAATTCTGCTTTTTTCTCGGCATATCTTACTTCTATTCCCTCAAGCTCCCGAATCCGGTTATCCGCAGCTGAAATTTTTTCCCCAAAAGCTGCCAGATCTCTATTTTGCTTTTCAAGTTTAGAACTGCATTCCTCCTCCGATTTTTTTGCCCTTTGATATTCAAGCTTAAGCTCGTCAAGCTTGTCATAATCATCGATTCTCGATTGTATAATCTTGGCCTTTCCCTCAAATTCAGAGGCAAGCGCAGGATTGTCAGCCGCTTTTTCACACGCTGCCACCAAATCAGGTAATTTCTCTTCGAGGGTCTTCCTTTGTAAGGTTTTATCGGCAAGTTCTTTCCGATAACCCTCTGTTATTTCGGCAGTATGTAATTTTCTCTTTATATCATCACTCTTGATCCTATTTTCATTAAGAAGTTCTTGAAGATTATTGGATTTTTTATAATCCTCCTCGATCAAGTCAGATAAAAGCTCAGCTATTCTGTCAATATCCTCAGTCAAGGTAATTCCGAGCGAGGTTCTGTTTTTTATATCTTCATAATATTTACTTTTACTGTCGCATGAAATGAGACCCAAAGCGGCTGAAAGCTCACTTAAAATATCAGCTTGTTTTCTCTCCGCTTCCTCTTTATAATCTTTGAGTTTATTTATAAGTTTACCATAGATATCAGTACCGAATACATCGTCTAAAATTCTTTTACGTTCCTTTGTTTTCTCACATATCACATCCATGAATTCGCCCTGAGCTATCATACATATTTTTTTGAAGTTTTCCTTTTCGATACCGATGATTTCCTCGACCTTTTTATTTAGCTCTTCTTTAGTAAAATTACTGTAATCCTCCGCTCCCCCATTAAAACATTCAAGTTTGAGCTTACCTCTATGAATAATCGTTTTTGTTACCCGGGTGTTAATAATCTGATATTCAGGTGACCTGAATATACAGTATTCCCTACCTTTTTCGCTGAATTGCAGCTTTACATAGGTTTCAACGGAAGCATCGGCACTTTGATTTCTCAGCATAGCAGCACTCCTGCTTTTTCCGCTTACGGTCTCGCCGTATAAAGCATAGCACAATGCTTCAAAAATTGTTGTTTTACCTGATCCTGTATCTCCTGTTATAAGATATAGACCTTTTTCCCCGAGCTTTGAAAAATCTATCTCCGTTCTGCTTATATACGGACCAAATGCTGATAATACAAGCCTTGTTGGTTTCATTACTATTCCCCCCATACTTCCTTAATTGCTTTGTTAAGAATATCCATTTGAGCATCATTCATTCCTTCACCGTTATTGACTGTACTGAAGAAATCAGAAAACATTTTAAACGGTGAGCGTTCATTTTCCGTATCAGCTTCGTTGATGTCAAAATTCCAATTTTTTTCTCTCATGGTATAGCTGACGCTCATAAGTCGTGGATAAAGCTTTCTCAGTCTGACCGCTGCATTGTCAACATAATCCTTATTTGTCAGTGTAATGTATGCATAATTCTCGGTTATGATACCGTTTTCATTAAGCTCGGCTGAAATTATTTCTTCAAATCTCCCCTCAACACTTATCATATCATGAAGAGGTATGATAGGCACTGTCTCAATATCAATATCACAAAGCTTTTCACCGCACTTTTCGCCTAGTGTTACAACAGTATATGATTTATTTTGATTTACTTCATTAACAGCGTATTTAAGCTGTGTTCCACAGTATCGTATTCTGTTGCCGTTAAAGCCCTGGGCTCTGTGTATGTGACCGAGTGCGACATAATCAAAGGACTCATATACACCTTTTGATATACAATCAAGTCCGCCGACCGAGGAGGCTTCCTCCGATTGTGAAAAATTCGCCCCGGCGATAAATTGATGAGATAATAGAACATTACGTTCTGATATGTTAAGCCCCATACTATCTACAACAAGCCCGAATGCCTCTGTATAATCAGTGATATCCGTACCATATACATTATTCACATCTGTTATTCTTATAAATGGTACTGCATAGAAATTAACAGGTCCGTATTCATCGGTAAGTATAATCGGTTTATGCTTTCCATCAAAAACACTTTTTATATGAACCCCACTTTTTTCTATTAGCTCCGAGCAGAATGAAAGACGACCGGGTGAATCATGGTTGCCGCTTATCAGTATAACCTCAAGGTCATTTTCTGCAAGGGACGTGAGAAAGTCACCCAGAAGCTTTACCGCCTCCATTGGGGGGTTACTCCTGTCATATACGTCACCGGAAATAAGAACCGCACTTGGTTTTTCCCTTTTTACATCCTCTATAATTTTTTTCAGAATGTACTCCTGTTCCCCAAGCATAGAATAATTGTTGACTACCTTTCCGATATGCAAATCGGACAAATGAAATATTTTCATCGACATCACCGCCTGTTTTTTGTAAAATTATTATAGCATATCAGTAAATTACTGTAAATAATTTTTCTGACAATCATACAATAAAAGCGACAATAAAACCGCCAACTATTGTTGACGGTTAATAATATCACTTATTCGATTTTTCCTTTTTCTTACCTTCTATAATTCCGGCGAGCCATTTACTTCCGAAGAGTATTGATATTCCGAATCCGACAAGAAGAAAAGCTATTGAAATATAGCCCTCTATGTTAAATTCAAAGCCTGAACTTCTGAACAGAGATATGAGTGAGCCTGTCATAAGTCCCATAATTCCGTAAAAGGTCATCTGAGGAAATTTTTTAATACATATATCAATGAGTTTTGCTCCGCCGAATATACCCACTATTACACCCAGTCCAACAGGGATGAGAGTAATTATTGAATCAATCGGTGATTTTGTAAGGTGTGATATTGATATAAGAACTGTCGGATAAAGACCTACCATCATAAGTATCATAGAGCCGCTCACACCCGGAATAATCATACACATTGCTGCGAGAACAGAACCAAAAAACAGATAGAACCAGTTGAATGCATTCATATCAAGCACATTTGTGCTTTCATTTGCTGCATCTGTGTTTATAAATGCCAATACTGCCATTATAGCAAAGAAAATTACGAAGGGAATGATTGAAACCGTTTTGAATTTTGTTTCTGAAGCTCTTCTGAATACAAGCGGCAGGCTTCCGATTATAAGTCCGATAAAAAAGAAAAATGTAGGCATAGGATGATCGGCAAGAAGATATTCAAGAAGCTTTGAAAATGCAACTATTCCCACTCCGGCACCGACAACAACGGGTATTAGAAATAATATGCTTTTTTTAAAATCCTTTCTGAGTCCGGTTACTGCTGAAATAAGCTTATCATAAATATTGAGCATGACAGCCATTGTACCGCCGCTCACTCCCGGGATTATATTCGCAATTCCGATTATTGCTCCGCAAATCATATTAATAATAAAAGACATAATAAACTCCCTTTACATTTGTTTTCTGACAATTCCATATTCATCGTCAGGGCGGAAATAAGGGCAGCTTTTATAATTTCTGCTGATAAATGTACTGTATTCGTCCTCATCAAGTACCACAAGACAAACATATTCGTCCAAGCTCCCGTCATAGGAATAATAGGTACAGTTTTCACATTCATTCAAATCAGCCAAGCCATATCCCCCCTTCACACTCAAACATATTAACACAAATAAAAGCAAAATTCAACCCAAATGTAATGATTTTATTAAAAGACTTGTAATATATATAAAAATATGGTATTTTAAATAGGAAAAATCATAAATGTTATTGAGAGAGGAAATTTATATGGAAAAATATCATTTTTTTGCAATTATGTCAAGAATGAAATATATTAACCGTTGGTCACTTATGAATAATACACGTTTTGAAAATATAAGTGAGCATAGTCTGACTGTTGCCATGATTGCCCATGCATTATGTATAATCAATAACAAAAAACTTGGCGGAAATATCAATCCCGAACGGGCTGCGGCCATAGCCCTTTATCACGATTGCACAGAAATAATTACAGGCGACCTCCCCACTCCAATTAAATATTCAAGTAAAACTCTGAGAAAGGCATATGCCGATATTGAAAAAGAGGCTTCCGAGCAGCTTATCTCCACACTGCCTGATTATATGCAGGAGGAATATGAAAAGCTCATTATACACGAGGAAGAGGATGAGCATCTTCTCGCCCTTGTTAAGGCTGCTGATAAGCTCTCGGCACTGATAAAATGCATTGAGGAGGAACGAGTGGGAAATAATGAATTTTTGAAGGCTAAGGAGCAAACACTTCAATCTTTACAAAAGCTTGATATGGAGGAAGTTAATATTTTTATGCGTGATTTTGTTCCTTCATACAGTCTTTCTCTTGATGAGCAGCATATCTCACTGTGATAATGTACAAGCAAAGGTTGAATTTTTTGTAAAATATATAAATCATGCCGTTTTTTTGAATTTTATTTGAATATTTGTCAAAACTATTTTATAATATCCGTATGTAGGACAGAAACAACGTACAAGGAGATTTTATTATGTCTGAAGATAAAGAAAAGAGTAATTCCGAACTAAATGTAAAAAACAGCTATTCCTCTGATGAGAATGTAGTATTTTACGATACCCGAGAAAGCTCTGTGTCATTTAAGAATGAAAACAAACAGGCACCGAGGAGTGTTAATCATACTACCGGGAAAAATCCTGCTGCAACAGGTACAAGGATATCCGATAAGAATGTTTTTTCAAAAAAGCGTCTTATAATTAATATAGCATCTATATTTCTCTCAACTGTTTTTATTATCTCCGGAATAGTTCTTCTTGTGGTATATTATATGTTTACAGCAAGGATAAATTATGAGTCAATAGATGACAGTATCCCGGACTTATCTGTTGGGGAAGTATCAAGTGTTGTGTCGAAAACTCTTGAAACGAGTACGGATACCTATGAAGGAGAGCTTCTGAGTGACAGACAGGTGCTTAATATTCTGCTTATCGGTGCCGATACAAGATATAATCAGGACAGAGGTAATTCTGACACCATGATTCTAATATCCATTGATACAAAGCACAAAAAACTCAAACTTCTCTCCTTTATGCGTGATACCTATGTAAGTATTCCCGGTTATGGAACAACAAAGCTTACACATTCTTTCTCCTATGGCGGTGCGGAGCTTACGGTACGGACAATTCAGCTTAATTACGGCATACAGATAGACCGCTATGCAATAGTCGATTTCAACAGCTTCAAGGGAATAATAGACAAGCTCGGAGGTATTGATATAGAGCTTACTCAGGAAGAGGTTGACTATATAGACTGGCAGACATGGAAAAATCATCAGGCAGATACAAGAAATGAGCTTGATGCGTACAGCTACACCTATGCCCCGAACAGTGAGGGTGTTGAGGTTGCAAAGGTACACCTTAATGGCAGACAGGCATTATGGCACGCCCGAAACAGGGGTGAAGATGGTATTTGCAGTGGTGATGATTATGTCCGTACAGAAAGGCAGAGGGATGTTATCACCCTTATGATAAATGATTTAAAAAACTCTGACTTAAACACTATTATGAATGTAATATATGAAATAGGACCTATGATTACTACTAATCTCAAAGCTTCTGAGATTACAACACTTGCAACTAATGTACTCAAATATTTGAGATATGATATTGTTTCCCAATCGGCACCGGATTTGAACATGATCAGTGAGGATTTCTTCTATAATGATTATATCATAAACGGAGAAAAACTAAATGTTATAGAAATAATTAATTGGGATGATTTCAGAAAAAAGATAGCTACCTATGTTTTTGAAGATTCAAACCCCTTGAAAAACTAATAAACTGAAGGTCTCGGACACAGTGCCCGGCAGAGCTTTGCCCGGCGCTGTGTCCGATTTTACAGGAGGTATAAATTATGTCGGACAGAGATATATACAGTCACAGCTCTGATGATTACGGTGACGGTTATTATACCGATGAATCTGATAGTTACAATTCATATACAGCGGAAAGTGAATATAATGATGATGACTATTATCAACACAACAGACAACCAATCGGTAATCATAAGAATAGAAAAGAGAAGGGAAAGATAGGTTTATTTATAAAAATTATCCTTATCATTTTAGCGGTACTGATTCTTATTATCGCTGTATTTATGGTTGTTGTGCTTGCAAAAATTAATTATTCATCCGAAAATCCGGATCACTCGATATCGGAAAATGATGGAATAACTCTAAGAAGTGAAGAAAATATTGATAATATACTTCTCTTTGGTGAGGATAATCACACGGATGGAGTACACGGACGTGCTGATACCATGATACTTCTGACCATTGATAAGGAGCACCATTTATTAAAACAGACTTCATTTATGCGTGATATATACATCTATATTCCGGGATACTACTATGCTAAGCTTAATGAGGCTTATGCAATCGGCGGTGCAAGTCTTGCCGCAGAAACAATAGAGTATAACTTCGGTATAAAAATAGATAATTATGTAATAGTGGACTTCAACAGCTTCACAGATATAGTTAATTCTCTCGGCGGAATAGACCTTGAGCTTACCCGTGAGGAAATCGAATATATTAATTGGCAAAGCTACAGAAATAAGCAGGTTGATACTGAAACCGAAATTGACCCTGATTGCCTTGAGTATGATTATAACGATAGTGATGAGTATGTAGCCACTGTCCATTTAAATGGCAGGCAGGCTCTTTGGTATGCCCGTGACAGGGACAGTGCCGGTTCTGATTTTGACAGGACACAGCGTCAAAGGATAGTTATTGACAACATACTTTCAAAATTCAAGGATTCCGACCCGTTCAGGCTTATGGCGGCATTGTATTCTTCCTCCGGATATATAACAACAAATATGGATCCATTCACGCTTTTGGGAAGGGGGTTTGATCTTCTGTCCGCGCTGAGATATGAGCGGAGCGAACACCGTATTCCAACAGGAGATAATTATTATGATGTATGGAACGAAACAGGACAAGCTCTCCAGATAGATGAGCCTGAACTTGAAAATGAAAGGCTTTACGATTTTATATTTAACACCGTAAGTGATTAATGCATATAAAATAGGGCAGCGGCATTGGGGTTTACTTAACTCTGCCGTTGCTCCCTTTTTTATATTAAAATACCTCGGTGTCACAAATTACACCGAGGTATATTCACGTATTTTACTTTAGTAAAGAGTTACGGTTTCCTCATCAGGCTTTTTAGCCGGCTTTACATCCTCAACATAGAATATGGGGCCAGTTTCTCCATTGAAAAGCCTATCCTTTTCCGCCCTTACTTTTGCAGTCACAATATACCAACCCTTATTTTTGAGCGTATCTGCTTTCTGCCACCTACACATAAATCCTGCATATTGAATATCCTGTGCACAGCAAGCCATAACAAAACGACCTCCGACAAACGAGCCTTTTGGCAGCTTTGGATTTCTTGCAACAAGTGCTTTGAATTGAACCGTTTTGCCGTCATAATTTTCCGGCTTTTCCATAGCGTCAAGATAAAGCAAGCCGAAATCATCATCTGCTACCTCAACGACGGGTGCTTCCATATCGTATGGCAACGGATCCTCTATTGTATCGTTTTCAATAGTGCCGTCCTTATACTCATATACGATTCCGGTACGTCTGCTTACTCCACGCACGATTGAATGGAGCGGCATTTTATCCGTGTCCTTATCACAGCGATTAAAGAAAACCACCTCGGCAGAATTGAGCTTATCATAGACAAGCTGACGCATATTATTATTATAACTTACAAAGCTTTCCGCATCCGCAAACATCATGATTTGATATATCTGCCAGTTTCTCGGAAGTACCGCTGCAAGCTCTTGCAGAAGCCACATTCCGTTATATTCTATCATTACCCTCTCTGCCCTACTGCTTTTCAGGGAATCCTCGAGAAATTTGCGTGTGAGAGTTTCCTTTCCCTCCGCAACAACAACAGTGACTCTGTCGCCGTGTTTATATTGTGAGGTATCAAGCTCCTCTTCCCCATCCTCGAAAAGAATACAAAGAGTTCTTTCATCTGTCTGAAATCGTTCGTCGCAGAGTGTGTCATGTATGAATTTTGTCTTTCCGCCGTCAAGAAATCCCAAAAATAAATATACGGGTATTTCACTCATTTATTTCAACTCCGTTCATATTCCGAAAATTTTCTTAAGTTCTTCTTCATTAAGCTTTGAGCCGATAACACAGATTCTTCCCGTATAATCGGCGGCACCTGTTCTCACGGATATTTCACCGGGGACAAAATCATAGTGTATCCAGCTTCCGTCCTGAGATGCAACTATTCCCTTTGCCCTAAGAACAGCACCGTATTTTTCGCTGTCGGAAAGTGCCTCAAGTATGCTCTTTATTTCTTCCTGTGTAAATTTCTTGGCAGTTTCAACACCCCAGCTTGTAAATACGTCATCTGCATGGTGATGATGATGTTCATGGTTATGCTCATGGTCGTGACAATGACATTCCTCGTCATCGTCATGGTGGTGGTGATGCTCGTGGTCATGATCATGATCATGATGTTCGTGCTCGTTGCCGTCCTCATGGTGGTGATGGTGGTGTTCATGCTCCTCCTCTGCCTTGACATCGTCAACAGTGAGCAAAGCCTTACCGTCTGTGGCGGAAAGAATCTGTTCACCCGTGAGGTCATCCCACGGTGTTGTGACTATGGAGACCTTGGTATTATGCTCCCTTATGAGCTCAAGAGCTTTTGCAAGCTTCTCATCAGAAATATTCTGAGTCCTGCTGAGAATAATCGTGCTTGCAAACTCAATCTGATTATTATAGAACTCACCAAAGTTTTTCATATATACCCTTACCTTTGTTGCATCGGCAACTGTTATGAAGCTGTTGAGTATTACGTCATCACTTGCAACACTTTTAACCGCATTGATAACATCGGAAAGCTTACCTACACCCGATGGTTCGATAAGTATTCTGTCGGGGTGATATTGTTCAAGAACCTTGTTGAGTGCCTCTCTGAAATCCCCGACAAGTGAGCAGCAGATACAGCCGGAATTCATTTCGTTAATCTGAATACCTGATTCCTTGAGAAAACCTCCGTCTATTCCTATTTCGCCGAATTCGTTCTCAATAAGGACAAGTTGTTCATTCTTGTATCCCTCTTTTATCAGCTTTTTTATAAGAGTTGTTTTCCCTGCTCCGAGAAATCCGGAAAAAATATCAATTCTTGTCATAATCTTATATCTCCTTTAAATTAATGTCCACATCTTATTATATAACTTTGTATAAAAAAATTCAAGTGAATTAATAAGAACTGATTTACAGAATAAGAGAATAATTATGCAATCAAGTTAAATATTGCACAAATATGTCACGGTTTTCAATACTTTTTTATGTATTAAGTGAGATAATCTATTAAATTGATGTAATTATTTACAAGCCAGTACTGCATAAGTGAGTGGGTGGCTGTCTATAAAATAAAAATTAATAAAATTTGCATTTTTCAAAATTTAATTTGCCAATATAAATATGAAATTATGGCAATTATTTATAATTTTATAATAAATTTTGCAAGTTCTAAAAATTATCTTGCATTTTGGTGTATATGGTGTTATAATATCAATGTTGCACGGATCGGACAGAACTGTAAACCTGTCGTACTGTAAATCTGTGAGTGAATTTTCACGAATATTTGCCGTCGGGAAAACATAATCTTTATTTCGGATTGCAGACAGTATTTTTGTTTGTTTCGGCAGTAGAAATAATCAGTCGATACGGCTCGCCGTATTTGCGAAAGGGTGAGAGTTTATGAAAAGAGAAGAGGAAAAAGTCCGTTCAAAGCTTTATTCTCCGAGGTTTGAACATGATAACTGCGGCATAGGTGCAGTTGTAAACATTAAGGGTATTAAATCCCACAATACAGTAAATGATGCTCTAACCATAGTGGAAACCCTGGAGCACAGAGCAGGTAAGGATGCCGAGGGAAAAACCGGTGACGGTGTCGGTATTCTTCTCCAGATTTCGCATAAATTTTTCAA
>CANRAN010000013.1 GCA_947628595.1 uncultured Clostridia bacterium
CTTTGTTCTTTGTTGTATATATATTAACTCTTTATGAACAAAATGTCAATAGTTTTTTTACGAAAAATTATATTTTTCCTGTAAAAACAAAAAGGAACTTTTTGTGCAATTTGACGTATGCTACTTGAAATTGTTGTCGATATCAACTGTTTTATTCTACAATTGAAATATTAATCGGTAGATTTGCTTATTAGGATAATTAAAATCAATTAATAAATTTATGAATATTTTTTTAACGACTTCATAATTTGTTAATATTTAAAAGAAAAAATAAACAATCAAATATATTTTTAAGTTGATTTTTTATCGAATTATGAGTCTTACCGGAGCGTACACTGTTTACGGTAATACTTGATTATTTCGTTGTTATGGTATATTATGATATTGGTATTTCGCTATATCAATTACAGATGAGAAAGGAAAATTATTTATGTCTAATCCTATTGTTACCATTAAAATGAACAACGGAGATGTCATCAAGGCAGAACTCTATCCAAACATTGCCCCTAACACTGTAAATAACTTTATAAGTCTTGTAAAAAAGGGCTTTTACAACGGACTTACATTCCACAGGGTTATATACGGATTCATGCTGCAGGGCGGATGCCCGGACGGAACGGGAACAGGCGGTCCCGGATATCATATCAGAGGTGAGTTTTCCGATAACGGCTTTGAAAATAACCTCAGACATACCGAGGGTGTGCTTTCAATGGCACGTACAATGGTGCCCGATTCGGCAGGCTCACAGTTTTTTATAATGCACAGAGCGGCTCCGCATCTCGACGGACAGTATGCAGCGTTCGGAAAAGTTACTGAGGGTATGGATGTTGTCAATAGGATAGCAGCTGCGCAGACAGGCTATGCTGATAAGCCGATATCTCCGCAAATTATGGAGAGCGTGACGGTGGATACTTTCGGTGTGGATTATCCTGAGCCTGTTAAGTGCTGATCTATTTAGGTATCAATTATAGGTCGGTGTAAGCAGAATATTGACATATATATAAAAGGGGCTGTCGCATTAAGCTTAATTCGGCTTGGTGCGGCATTATTTTTATGTTTTATAATAATTCTGTCCGTGTTTCATTTATGACATGAAAAAGTGATTTTGGTGCGATTTGAGGCTTATTTCAGATTGACTTTTACACCCGTATATGATAACATAAAAATGTATAATTGCTTTTATTTTTAATATGTTTGAATTGGGGAGCAAGGACGTATTATGAAAAAATGGGTCGGAAAAATATTGCTGTCGCTGTTGATATGTGTGATTTGTGCGGTTACGGTTGTTATAGTAATGCTCTATTTTAATTTTATTTCGAGCAAAATATATGAGGACAGTACAGGTCATCTAAAAGAAATATATGCTCAGGTAAACCGTTCATTCGGGGCATTTGTCGAAAGGAACTGGGGACTTATTGACGGTTGGAGCAGATATGTTGCTGTTATTGATAGCAAAGATACAAGTGATACGGAAATTGCAGATTTTATCAAAGAAGAAAAGAAATACTGGGGTTTTTCCGATTTTTACTTTTTGTCATCCGATAATAGAAGCATATCAATTTATGGAGATGAAAATGCATTAAACCTTGATGAGGTATGTAGATGTCTTTCGGAACAGAATGGGCCGGTTATGGCGGGAGCAAAGCTTTCCGCCGGTCAGGATGTAACAATTTTTGCTGTTCCGGTAGAGCATGGTGAATATAAAGATTTTGATTATGATGCGATTGCCGTGAGCTATACAAATGAGGATATAGTAAAATCCCTCAATGTCAATGCCTTTTCGGGTGAGGCGTTGTGCTTTGTTATCCATAATGACGGGAAGGTTCTGCTCTCAACTCAAACGGGTGGAAATGTTTATAATAATTATCTGACATACCTCGATGCGGCTTCGGATATTAGTGATGAAAAGCTTAAGCAGATAAAAAGGGACTGGAATTCAGGCGAATACGGCTTGTTGCAATGTAATATTGGAAATACTGACTATTGTATTATGTATCAACCTGTCGGATATCAGGATTATATAATGCTCAGTGTGGTGCCGCAGAGTGTAATTAGTGCAGGACTTATTAATGTTCAGAATACAACCACCGGAGTGCTTATTGCCATATTCCTCCTTGTCGGTATTACTGTTGTAAGTATTGTTATTGTACGCAGCTATAAGCAGTCAAGAAAAAATAAGATGGAGCTGCAATACAGAGAACTTATGTTTGATGTTCTCTCGAACAGTGTGGACGATATATTCATAATGCTTGATCGTGAAAGTATCGGAGTGGATTATATAAGTCCGAATATAGAAAGGCTTATCGGAATTTCCGCAAAAGAAGCACGTAAGGATATTAGGGTAATGGAAAAATGTGCGGTTAATTTTGATGTTGTAATACCAGAAGAAGAGCTTGCCGAAATACCTCCGGATGGTAATAAGTCTTGGGAATGTGAATATGTACATCAGAAAACCGGTGAACGCCGTTGGTACAAAATGACTGTATATAATATGAGCATACAGACGCTTGGAAAGTATATCATAGTTCTATCGGACAGAACGCTCGACCGTCAGATGAATAAGCAGCTTGAGGAGGCACTGACAGCGGCAAGGAGCGCAAACGAAGCAAAGAGTAATTTTCTTTCAAATATGTCGCATGATATCCGTACACCCATGAACGCTATTGTAGGATTTTCGGTTCTTTTGGAGAGAGATGCAGATCATGCCGAGAAGGTTCGTGAATATACAAGGAAGATTACGGCGTCAAGCCATTATTTGCTAAGCCTTATCAATGATATACTTGACATGAACAAAATCGAGAGCGGTAAAACCTCACTTAATGTTGATACTTTCAGTCTGCCGGAGCTTCTCGAGGAGCTTAATATAATACTTATGCCGCAGGTGAAGGCAAAGCAGCAGGAATTTAGAATGCACGTTACCGGTGCGCCGCCGGAGCAGATTATCGGAGATAAGCTGAGGCTTAATCAGATACTTATAAATCTGTTATCAAATGCTATAAAATATACTCCAAACGGCGGAAAAATAACGTTTGATGTTAGCGTAATCACCCCCTCTTCCGGTCAGTATGTCAAGCTGAAGTTTGTTGTTGAGGATAACGGGATAGGAATAAGTGATGAATTTAAGGAGCATATATTTGCACCGTTCAGCCGTGAGATCAGCTCTGTAACGAATAAAATACAAGGAACGGGTCTTGGAATGGCAATTACCAAAAATCTTGTTGATCTTATGGGAGGTATCATTGAGGTTGAGAGTGAAATAGGAAAGGGAAGTAAATTTACTGTCGAACTTACCTTTGCACGTCCCGATAATGAGGAATCTGATTCGTGGTTTAAAAATAATATTGCACGTATGCTTGTTGCCGATGATGAGGAGCAGGTATGTATTAATGTACGTGAGCTTATGAAGGAGGCAGGTGTTGAGGTTGCTGTTGCGACAAGTGGTGCTCAGGCTGTAAGCGCAACCATGGAGGCTCACGAAAGCGGAAAAGACTTTGATGTAATTCTTCTTGACCTGAAAATGCCGGAAATGGACGGAATTGAAACAGCACGAAAAATACGTGAAAAAGTGGGGGCATATGTCCCGATACTTGTACTTACATCTAATGATTGGACCGAGATAGAGGATGATGCACGGCAGGCAGGTATTGATGCGTTTATGGCAAAGCCATTCTTTGTTTCATCTTTCAGGCATACAATAAAGCCACTGTTCTATGATAGTACAATTAATGATAACAAGGATAATAGGGAGGATGAACCCAAAGATAAGTCTGAGGCTCAGGACGAAGGTGTTATGGAGGGTAAATTATTCCTCATTGTAGAGGATAATGAAATAAATTCCGAAATTCTTACAGAAATGCTTAAGATAGAGGGTGCCGACTCCGAATTGGCTGTAAACGGTCGGGAAGCTGTGGAAATGTTCAAAAAATCCGAGCCGGGGCATTATGATATGATACTTATGGATGTACAGATGCCTGTTATGAACGGGTATGAGGCAACAAGGCAGATCAGAACTTGTGAGCATCCCGAGGCAAAGACCATACCTATTGTGGCAATGACAGCAAATACCTTCGCAGAGGATGTTCGTGATGCACTCGAATCCGGAATGAACGGACATCTCGGAAAGCCGATTGATATGAAAGCTGTTCGTGAGCTGGTAGGTAAGCTTCTTGGAAAAAATACACAGTAATAATCGGTATCAAAAAAGGAGAAATAAACCAATGAAAAAATTTTTATCCATGCTTCTTACTTTTGCAATGGCATTTTCCATTGCTGCCTGTGGTGAAGAAAATGAAACCGAATATGATGAAAATGCAATAACTATTATGGGAAAGAAAAGTGATCTTGCCAAAAGCTATATGACAAATATATTCGAGCATTACAAAAAATCAACAGGCAAAAATATAAATATCATATCCATTGAGGACTCCGATTACGAGATCGAGGCAGAGAGAAGATTTTCCGAGGGGGATATTCCGGATATCTTTATGCATTTTAATAATGCCGATCTCAACCGCTTTGACGTTGAGAATAATTTTGTTTACCTAAATGATGAGAGTTGGGTCGAGGATCTTACAGACGGAGCACGTTCCTATTGCATGGATTCAGACGGGCATTTGATTGGTCTTCCTTATTGGGAAAGCTCTGTTTCGGGCTGTTATTATAACAAGACACTTCTTGACAGTCTTGGTCTTAATCCTGCTGCTACTCAGGCGGAATTTGATGCTTTATGTCAAGCACTTTCGGAGATAGGATATACACCGATATGCTGGCCGGCGGACGGATGCTCATGGATGATGCAGTTCGGTCTTGATCCCGTTTTTGCTGATGATCCGTCAATGCTGCAAAGGATTAACAATAATGAAATAAAATATTCTGATATTCCGCAGGTGGAGAGTATGATCAGGTGGATATCGGATGCTGAGGTTAAGGGTTGGTTCGGGGATAAATACCTTGAAACAGGAATGGAGGATATTAGCTCTGTATTGAGTTCGGGGGAGGCTGCCATGGTTTTTATCTGGGATACATGGTTCTATACGGATTTTAAAAGCGGCGGAAAATATAATGTGGATGATTTTGCGCTCATGCCTGTGTTTATGAATACTGTGGATGGCGGTACCTATGAGGGCGGAAACCTCAATATGATGATGGTGAATAAGAACAGCGAAAAGAAAGAGGATGCTCTGGATTTTCTTGAATTCTGTGCGACAAAAGAAAACTACAATGTAGCCTTTGACGGAATTTCAACTGTAAGCTGTTTCAAGGGGCAGACGACAAATATCCAATCAAAGATGGTGACAGATGCAAGTGCCTCAATAGCCGTGCATGAACGTGTATCAACTGCTGCGACGAGAGTAATCGGATACAGCGCCGATGAGGTTGCATCAGCACTTAATAAGCTTTTCAAAAAGGAAATAAATGTGTCGGAATGTATTGACCTTATGGACGAATACCGCCTCAAGGAGGCACAAGCACAAGGGATTGAAGGGTTCTGAGCCGGCATGGCTATGAAATGCAGGTCAGTTTTAAATACAGAGATATTCGTAAATGATTTGTATATCATAAACTTTTGATATAATAAAGGGCTGTTGCACTAAAAGGGTGCGGCGGCCCTTAAAAACATTGACACGTACACAGGGAATAATGTCCTTAAACAGGTAACAGTTTATACATCGCGAAAATGGGCTTATTTTGTTAATTATTTATATTATTATCATAGAGTGTAATTGCTGCAAGAGTGAATCCGTCGTTTATATTGCCATTGGAGATCAAACGGTTAAGTTCGTCCCTGTTGACAGAAATGCAATTCACTATTCCCTCATATCCTTCGGTAATATTAATATCACCGATTTCACAAAAATGCACATCAACCCTGTTACCGCTAAGACCGCTGTCTGCTATTACCTTTCCGAGATATTTACTGTAAATAACCTCCGCACCCAGTTCCTCTTTTATCTCTTTTTTCACATTTTCCTCGGAAGAAAAACCGGGCTCCCCATACCCACGGGGAAAAGAATATTGATAATCCCTTGTTGAGTGCCTTGCCTGATTTAATAAAACAAAGCTTCCTTTATGGTATGTTATTGCAACCACAGCCGGGGCAACGGTTGCCGGTAATATTCTTTCATAGCAGAAATAATTGCCGGACCTATCGTAAACAAGATCCACTATCAGAATATTGTATTTGCTTTCATATATAACTCCTATTGTTTTGTTAGTTTCTATCTCAAATGAGCATATTTTATCAATATTTTTCTCTATCATAAGATCTTGTAACGGTCTGAACTGCTCAGGTCTTTCCTCCGTAAGAGCACAATAGCTTTTCCAGCCTTTTGAATCAATTTTCATTTTTTTATAATTCTGAAAGCTAATCATATACCGCTTCACTCCTCAATTTGTCCGCCCAATATTTTCAGTGCGGAAATAATATTTTTGTACACATTATAACCTGTATCTGCTAATACGCCAACAAAAAGCTTCAGTGATGTATAAAACGGATTATTTCTAAAATCTATTTTTGAAATATCGCCGCAGATATAGTCCAAGGAGAGTATTTCATAGGCATTTTCGGAAACAGTCTCGTCTTTATCTTTATATACAGCTATTTGTTTGGGATTGCTCCTGTATACCACCGCCATTTTGTATGTACCTATATGATAAATGACAGATACTGCTCCGTCGGTTTCTTCCCATTGAAGCTGTTTGTATAATTCCTTGCATTTATCTATAAGTTCGTTATATCTTGTCCAAACACTTTCAAGGTCAAAAAAATCTATTTCGTTAAGATTGGCTCTTTTCCTTCCGTTATCAACAGCCTCAAGATATCTCCTCCATTCTGACAGCTTTCTTATATCATTGATTATATCGGGATTTATGGCATTGCTTTGAGAGATATACGTTTTTCTGTTTAGAAATTCTGTTTCAAACGTCAGAATAGATGCGAATATTTCATCAGTTGTTATTACTCTGTGTGTATTTGAACGGATCTGATAATCCTGATTCAGACTGAAAAGCCTATCATCATAATTTACAGTTGGCTGTACCCTCAGAGCACGAGGCAGGTTTACGGTATAATAATAATCAACTATTTGCTTTAACTCACATACAAATCTCTTTCTGTAATTCAGCAGGCAATTAGTTATGTTATCCTCAATTTCAGGTTGGCTGATAAGAAATTCCTTGTAAAATTTTTCACGTGTAAAACCGTTTATTTTCTCATCATTTTCCTTTAAAACTCTGCTCCTTATTATTTTCCATTTGTTACGGAAGATTTTACGATCCTTATCGTCATTTATATCAAATATTTTATAAAATAAATTAAGCTTTGACTTATCGTCAGCCATTGTTTCAAGTATCTGATAAAATGGCTTGGATAACAAATTTTCTATTGAATTACGATTGGCAGTATCATCTATCCAATTCATTTTAATACAGTATATTTTATTTTTTCTGCAAATTTCCTTCCATTTATCCATATTCACCTTTGGAACATGAAATTTTGTTTCCTGTATAGGCGAATTTTCATTCATAAGGTATACTACAAATGATCCGTTGGAAAGTAATTCGGTAAATGATTTTTTGTATTTTTCATCTGTGTACCAATTCACAAAAAAGTCCGTATTAAATATGGAAGCACGATTGACGAGTATCTGCCAATTATGCAATAACGCTCTGTAGATCTCACATTCCTGTCTCTTTTGACGATCCTTTTTGAGGGTTGTGTCTGAAAAGCCGTACTTTTTGAATTGTCTGTAACTGTAATATTCGTGGGGGCACCATTGGTTATCCATATACAGCGGGTAGACTGTATTGGGGTCAGTTTCTCCTGTTTTTAACGCATAAAAGGAAATATCGTCATATTTCTTTATTTCGGGTTTTGCTTTTTTATAGATATATCCGCTGTTCAGCTCTACCGTATCATAGGTCTGTAATATTGAATTTTTGACTGTGTTATGGTTATCTACCCAAATTTCGGAATTAATAAAATGATCCAGAAAATCCATTGTGATACCGCCGAATTTAGGCAAAGAAATATATTGTGTCTTTTGCAGAAAATCAAGGATAGCTGTTTCCTTTTCAAATATTTTCTTTATTGAAACAAACTCAAGCAGAACAACATAAATTTTATATTTTCCGTCTGTTTCATTATATCTGTTAATTGCCATTTTGAGTTCTCGGATAATTTCGTAACGTTGTTCAATCCCGTTTGAAAGGAAAAGCACAAAATTTGAGCTTTTATTGAATTTTTCATCAATGATTTCCTTCCAATTTGTTGCATCGGGTATATAATGGTCATACCAAAATGGTTTTTCCTTTTTTTTCAAAAGATGAAGCAGTGCTTCAACTCTCACTTTATCTGCATGAGAATAACTGATAAAGGTATAATTTTCATCCATTATCACAACATCCTTTCTTATGACATTTACGGTATTTCGTAAATTTAATATTAAATGGCTCCTTTCGGAAATAATTCAAGCCAAATTACATCTTGAATAAATTATATAATTTTTTGACTGGTAGTTTAAGAATATATGTCATTATTATACAATGCTTAGTAATAAATGTCAATAATTGCTGTTTTGTTAGTAGTTTTTACGTATAATACATTAAATTGTATGATAAAACTTGCACGTTATAATCTGATTTGGTATAATTATTTCATGAGGTTTTCGGGATATATAACAGGTTAATTTTTAATACAGAGCATATGGTTTATATGTGTAACAGGGGTGAGAAAAATGATAAGATTTATATTGGGCAGAAGCGGAAGCGGAAAAACGGAAATGATACACAAGTATATCTCACAAATTGGCGATGACAAACGTGTTGTTCTGATAGTGCCTGAGCAAAGCTCCTTTCAAAGTGAAAAGAGAATACTCGAAACAATGGGAGCAAAAAGGGCAAGAAATATTGAGGTTCTGAGTTTCAGAAGACTATGTGATAATATTTTTGATAAATACAGGGGATTGGGCGAAAAAAGAATTGATGACGGAATAAAGGCTGTGCTTATGAATATTGCAATAGAAAATGCACCGTCAGAAGGCGGGGAGCTTGAGATTTACGGCACTGCATCCGAAAGCCGGAGAAAAAGACCGGATCTTATTGAACCCATGCTGACAGCGGTTAATGAATATAAGATGTGCCTTATAACGCCCGAAAGATTAATGGAAATAGCCGGAAGAATAGAAAATAGGATACTTGCGGCAAAGCTGCGTGACAGTGCAAGAATATATGCGTCTTATAATGCACTGCTTGAAAATACCTATGCAGATCCGGATGATGATTTGGTAAAGCTTTATGATATTCTGGGTGAGCATAACTATTTCGCGGATATGTATGTTTTCATTGACTCGTTCTATGGTTTTTCGGCACAGGAGATAAAGATAATTGAACGTATTTTTTCTCAGGCGGAGGATGTATATGTTTCAATATGTTGTGATAAAAGTAATGTAGGCAATAAAAATTCAATTTTTGCGGAGGCAGAAGCTACATACAGAACACTTTTGCGTTCCGCTGAGAAACATGGCAGGGAATGTAGGATAATGTTTTCCTCAAGTGAGGGAATAAGATATAAAACGGAAACACTAAAAGCAGTTGAAAGGGGAATTTTCTCCTCATACAGAAATGATACGGGTAATGTTGTCAGGACGGAAAATGACGGAAGTGTGCAGATGTATGAGGCCTCGGATATTTACGATGAGGTACAGTATATTGCACGCAGAATATACAAGCTCGTACATGAGGAGGGTTATAGATATGATGATATTGAAATAATCGGCAGAAATCTTGATAGCTATAAAAGTATAATATCAGCGGAGTTCCCGAAATATAATATACCATATTTTATGTCTAATCCCGAATCACTTGAAATAAAACCGCTTGTTAAGTTGATATTATTGGTATTTGAGGTTATACATTCAAATTTCGATACAGAAGCGGTTCTGCGTCTTGCAAAAACCGGTCTTACGCCATTGAAGAACTATGATGTGTACCTTCTTGAAAATTATTGTTATGTCTGGAATATAAGGGGCGGGAGATGGAAAAATGAATTTACAATGTCACCTGACGGAAATCGTGCGGAACAGGATGACGATAAATCAGCAGCAAAACAGACAGAACGAATAGAAAATATTCGTAAATCCCTTATTCTGCCCCTGCTCGATTTTGAGGAGAGTATAAGAAATGCAGAGGATGGTGCAGAAATAACTGTGAGGCTTTATGAGCTTTTGGAAGCCTTGGGTTGCAGGGAAAATTTCAAAAAATACATAATGAGGCTCAGTGACAACTATACGGATATTAATATTGAGCGTGAAGCGAGCGTATGGGATACCGTCATGAAAATACTCGGTAATATGTATGATGTTTTAAAAAACAAAAAAATTGACAGTATAAAATATGCCGGACTTCTCGCAATTTACATAGGAAAAAGTCCTATTTCGGATATTCCGCAGACACTTAACAGCGTAACCATAGGTACTGCCGGAAATATAAGAAGTGAATCGCCAAAAGTAGTATTTGCGATAGGTGCGGTGGAGTCTGTTTTTCCGGCACGGGTAGGTTCTGTGGGTATATTTACTGACAGTGAAAGGAGACTTCTCCGTGACGAACAGCCGGAGGATTTAAGGCTACCGCTGTATGATTCGATATACGGGGCCTCACTGAAGGAGAAAACGCACGTTTATACGACGCTTTCCGCCCCGTCTGAAAAATTATATATAAGCTGGTATATGCAGGATCGTTCCGGAAATGTATGTGAGGCATCTGTAATAAAACGAGAGATAGAGAATATATTTGACAATACCGTAATATATTCGGGATCGGAAATTTCTTCTGAGAATACGCCATATGGGCAACTGTTCCTGACAGAAAGACAGACGTTTGATATATGTGCGGAATTGTGGGACACAGACAGTGACCGTGCAAATACTCTTAGGGAGTATTTTTATTCGGTACCTGAGTATCATGACAGGGTTTTGGCAATAATGCGTGCCGCAGAAAGAGGAGGCTTCAGGCTTGAGGATCCGAAAAGAATACGAAGGCTGTATGGATTTCCTCTAAGGCTTTCGAGTACTAAGATAGATAAATTTGCAGACTGTAAATTCTCCTTTTTCTGCCAATACGGTCTTGGGGCAAATCCGCTCAGAAAAGCATCTATGGATAGTGCACTTTACGGAACATCCATACACTTTATCTTTGAGTATATGCTGAGGGAATTCGGAATTGACAGGCTTAGGCAAATGTCTGAGGGGGAATTGAAGCACCAGATAAAAAATGCGCTTGATGAATATATCAAGGAAATAGGTGACGGAGCAGAGCGAAGTAAGAGATTTAATGCAATATGCGGAAGGGTGAAGAAAAATGCCTTTATGGTTCTTGAAAGAATGTGTGTACAATTCGAGGAGGATAAATTCCGACCTGTGGATTATGAGCTTTGTATAGGTGAAAGGGCGGGTGAGGACAATTATATTCCTGCCTATGAACTGGAGCTTCCGAACGGTGATAAGGTTTGTGTAACCGGATTTGTAGATAGAGTTGATACAGCTGATATTAATGGTAAAAAGTATATCAGAATAATTGACTATAAAACAGGCAATGATAAATTTCAACTAAAAAATATTGCCAATAAAATCAAAATTCAGATGCTCCTGTACCTTTCGGCAATACTTAAAAACGGCAGTCAGAAATATGCAGACGAGGGGGTTCTTTTGCCGGCAGGGGTGCTTTATGTACCTGCAACCTCAAAGTCCAAAATTGTTTCCGGAAGTATTCAGAGGGATTATGATAAGGGCATAAAAAACCAAGACGGTAATTTCAGAATGTCGGGTTTGCTTATTGATGATATCACAGTTCTTGAGAGTATGGAGAAGGGAGTTACAGGACAATTTTTTCCTGCAATGCTTAAAAAGGGAGGAACGGAATTTTGGGAGCAAAGAAGTACCGTTGTATCTGCTGATGATTTTAATATGATTCTTGAATATGTTGATATATGTGTCAAGGAAACAGCAACAGAAATTTATTCGGGAAATATAGATGCCATGCCGAAAAAGACCGCTTGTGAATTTTGTGATTATTCATCTGTTTGCCGATTTGAAAAAGGAAGTGCGACTGTTAAGGATCCGAGTTACAGTAAAATGCAGTCGGTGAAAAAAATAAAGGAATATATGGAAAAAAAGGAGGAAAATTAAATGGGGAAGAATAAGATCGTATTTGAGCCGACAAAGGCACAGAAAAATGCCATAAATGCACACGGAGGTGGGATTATTGTTTCCGCCGCAGCAGGCTCCGGAAAGACAAGAGTACTTGTTCAAAGGGTGATAAAACTTTTGACAGGTGAAAATCCCGTGTTGGCGGACAAATTGCTTATACTTACCTTTACAAATACTGCTGCCGCCGAAATGAAAATGAGAATATCTCAGGCAATAGATGAGCTTATACAGGAAAATCCGGAAAATGATTTTTACCGTAAGCAGCAGCTTTTGCTTTCCGGTGCAGATATTTGTACCATAGACAGCTTTTGCAGCAGGGTTGTAAGAGAAAACTTTTTTCGACTCGGAGTAAGTAGGGATTTCCGTATAGGTACGGCTGCCGAATTGCACGAACTCAGCAGAAGGATTATGTCGGATATTATTGAGGAGTATTATACTCCGCCGGAGGAGGGCTGCGAAAATTATAAAGCAAAACTTGAAGAATTTGAAAGCTTTAACTATCTCAGCATGATCCTCACTGATTCAAGGCTTGATAATGACCTTGAGTATGAACTTTTGCGGATATATAATAAATATACCTCACACGCTTTTCCGGAACAGTGGATAAAAATGTGTGTAGAGCAGTATAATCCGGAAATAGAGCTTTGTGACAGCAGGGCAGTGGGTTATCTGTTTGACAGTATCGAACCGCTGATAGGGAAACTCAGGGAAATTTATGATTCTGCAATAAAATATTATGATTATCTGGAACAATTCAGAAAAAGCAATAAAAAATCATATATCAAGACACTGGATACGATCGATTATTATGGAGATTTTCTTGAAAATATTGAGAAGCTGTATTATGTCGGTAAAAGGAATTATTTCATAGCAGCGGATGCAATAACGGGATTTACCAAAACTACAATAAACCCCGGAAAATCACAGGATGAGGAACTTAAGGCTGCGATAAATATACTCAAATTATTTGCAAATTGTGTTGTTGATGAATTAATGCCCCTGACAGGATTCAGCGAGGGTATATTTAGGGAAAATAATGCAATGCTTTATCCTGTCATAAAATGCCTCGGCGAACTATTGAAAAAATTTGATGAAAGGTATTTTGAGGCAAAAAAAGAGAAAAGAATACTTGATTTTCATGATCTTGAAAGTCTTGTGCTGAAGCTGCTATATAGCTATGATGATAAAAATGACAGATATGTTACGACAGATTTTGCAAGGGAAATACGGGATTCTTATGAAGAAATAATGATTGACGAATATCAGGATACCAACGATATTCAGGAAAATATATTCAAGGCAATATCTAAAAATGAAAAAAATCTATTTGTCGTTGGTGATGTCAAGCAAAGTATCTATCGCTTTCGTGAGGCGAAGCCGGATCTGTTTAAAAACAGATGTAACCGGAGCAGTAAATATGATGAGGCTGTCAATGCTTTTCCGGCACTTATTGTTCTTGACAGAAATTTCAGAAGCAGAAAGGGTATTATTGACAGCGTAAATTATATTTTTAGGCTTCTTATGTCGGAAAAATCAGGAGAAATAGAATATGACGAAAATCATAAGCTTACAAACGGAGCTTATTATCCGGAAAAAAATGAGCCTGATGTGGAGCTGCATATTATAGACCATAGGGAAGAAGCTACAACTACAAATGATGATGAGGAATATACATCGGATCAGGAAGAAGCGGAGGAGCAGAATAGAACTAAGACGGAAGCTATATACTGTGCGGGTCTTATAAGGGGTATGATAGACAGGGGAGATACTGTCTATGATTCAAAGGAAAAAAGGGAACGGGCGGTTAAATACAGCGATTTCTGTATTCTGATGAGGAGTGTAAAAAATAATGCCCATATATATTCCTCGGAATTGGAAAAATATGATATTCCCGTATATACCGATACAGGTTTTGATCTTTTGCAAAGGTATGAGGTAAAAGCGGCCCTTGCATACCTCAAGGTGCTTAACAATCCTCTTTCCGATATTGATATGATAGCTGCCCTGATGTGTCCGGTGTTTGGTTTTACACCTGATGAACTTGCTCAGATCAAGGGGGTACATAACAAAAATTATTACAGGAGGCTTCTTACATTATCCGATACGCTCACAGAAAAAACAGAGAATGACACAGCAGCCTCCGAGGCACATGATTATGAAGAAAATACCTATTCCGAAATATCTGTTCAGGTTAAGGAAAAATGCAGGAATTTTCTAAGTGTAATGAGAAAATTCAGAGATTTGTCAGTAACCGTGCCGACGGATAGGCTATTGCAGGAGTTTTTTGAAAGTACAGGTTTTCTTTCTGTGATGAATGCAATGCCGAACGGGAAATTCCGTGTTCAGAACCTGAGAAGATTTATGAATTTTGTTTCCGAATACGAGAATAGTACATCGGGAGGATTAGCCGGCTTTGTACGTCATGTAAAATATCTTGAGGAAACAAATAATGGTATTGAGGTTTCGGACAATGTTCCGGTCAATGCTGTAAGGATAATGACAATACATCATTCAAAGGGTCTTGAATTCCCTATATGCATACTTGCTGTAATGAATACGGGGGCAAAAAATGATAACTCAATAACGAAGCTTCACAGTGAGCTTGGAATAGGCATTAATACGGTTGATGCGGAAAGACTTTTAAAATTCAACACACTGCAATGCATAGCAATAGAAAAAGCAAAGGAAAATGAAAAAAGCAGCGAGCTTCTGAGACTTCTCTATGTTGCACTTACACGGGCAAAGGAAAGACTTATAATGCTTTCGACAGTTACTGTGAAAGAAGAAACTGTGAAGACCGGTGCGGAAAAATCCGATATTTATAAATCGAATGGATATTATAAATATATAAATGACCTTGCTAAAAAAATCAGATATAACAAAAAAAGCGGTCATATTCAGCCTGATGTAGTAATGAACTGTAAAAAATTATCCGATTGGGTGGTTATGTGTGCCTTGTTGAACGGTGAAATGACACAGCTCAGAAAGGATGCCTGTGTACACAGTGAGGATGAGGGTGAAAATTCCGAAAATGCTGTAATGCTTGATCGGCTTAAGTGTGAGGCTTCATGGAAGTTTATTCATGCAGAAAATGTTGAACATCTCAGTGTAAAATCCAAAGCCGAAAAAACAGCGGGGATTGATGTCGGGCTGATAGAGTTTTTGCAGGAGCGTTTTTCAGCAAAGGAAGATAATACCGATATACGTATTCCGTCTAAGGTAACCGCTTCAATGCTTGCACATAGCGGTTTGCAGGCATTTTATGCAGCATCTTCAAGTCCGTCATTTGTACAGCGTGAAAAGGCAGCTGCCACAGAAAGAGGTACCGCAACTCACGCTTTTCTCCAATATGCCGATTTTAAACGATTGTATGACGAAATATACAGTACGGGTACATTTGAAGAGGAAAAAAAATCTGTTGTTGAAAAAAAGCTGATGTCTTTGGAACAGGTTGCTTTGATTATTGATAAGAATATAATCACATTTTCCCGAAGCAGACTTTTTGAAAGAATGGTTAGGGCTGAGCGGTTATACAGGGAGTACCGATTTACTGTAAGCATACCGGCAAAAATGACACTAACAGATGGCAGGTCAATTTCCGATGAGAAACTTGGTGACAGCAGATCTATCCTACAAGGTTCCATTGATTGTATAATTGAGGAATCGGACAGTCTTGTGATTGTGGATTATAAAACAGACAGGGTCAGGAATCCCGAAAGTCTTAAGGAAATGTACAGTGTACAACTAAGGCTTTATAAGGAGGCTGCAAATCAAATATTTGACAAGCCTGTCAGGGAATGTTATATTTACTCCCTGCATTGCGGCTGTGAAGTACTGATAGAATGATTAACTTATCGGATATATCCGTTTGTTCATACATTGCATTATTCCCGCATAGTATATAATAGTAGAAACTGTGGGGTGATGTTATGTCGGTGGTATCGGCAGCGATAATCGGTGCTGCTCTTGCCATGGATGCCTTTGCCGTATCGGTTGTATGTGGTTCTTCGGACAGAACAAGGCGGCTGAGATGTGCGGTTATAACGGCTGCGGTATTCGGTATATTTCAGATGATCATGCCGATACTCGGTTGGAGTGTGGGTAAGGTCGGGAGCAGAGCGATTGAGGGATTTGACCATATTATAGCTTTCGGGATACTGGTCTTTCTTGGTGTAAAAATGATTATAGACAGCTTTGGCAATATAATGGATAAACCCTCGGAGTCCTTTGATCTGCGTTCGCTT
>CANRAN010000014.1 GCA_947628595.1 uncultured Clostridia bacterium
TTCCTTCTGTACCTGCCGAAATAAATACACCCGTTCCCCCTGTCGCACCTGCTTCTCCGTATGGTTCCGGTACTGCCGGGGCTGCAACCGTTAATACGGTAAAAGAGCCTTTCAATTTCAAACCGCTGATTATTATTGGTGCTGCGGCTGTTGTGGTTGTTGTAGCTATAATAGTGATTGTCAACATATTGAACCGTCCTCCGACAGTCAATCTTGATGATTATATCATTGTTGATTTCACCGGTACTGACAGATACGGCTCTGCAAGCGTAAGCTTCAATGAGGGTAAATTTGAAGATGACTGGGCAGATAAGCTCCAATTCACCGGGGCTCAGGGACAGGTCGGCTATGGTATTGGCGATTATTACAGTGCGGCAGATTATCTTTCATCTGTACTTTACGGCTGTTATTCACTCGACAAGTCATCAAATCTTTCCAATGGTGATAAAGTTAAGATAAAATGGGAAATATCAAACAGCAAAAAAGAGGATATTGCAAGAAATGTAAAGTGTGAGCTTCAGTATTCCGCTAAGGAATTTACTGTTGAAGGTCTTGACGAAATGCAGATAGTAGATGTATTTGAAGGTATAACTGTTGCATTTGACGGTCAGGCACCTAATGGTATAGCTGCCATAGAGGGCTACGGAAAATATAACCTTGAATACAATATTGACAAACCGGACGGACTTTCAAACGGTGAAGAGGTAAAGGTTACGGCTTCAGCTTCCGGCTATGACAATATTGATGATTATCTTGCCGAGCATTATCAGAAGAAGGCAGAAGCAACAGAAAAGACCTTCACCGTGGACGGTCTTCCGGAGGCTGTTGATACGGTTGCGAAAATACCTGCCGATGCACTCGCAAGCATGAAGAAGGAAACCGAGGACTTCATCATGTCCGACACTGCCAAAGATGATTTCACTCTCAAGAATTACGAGTATGTCGGAGCTATAATGTTAAACCCCAAGAATCACAGCGATTGGTCCTATGATACAAGAGAAACCTATATTGTATACAAAGTAAATATTACAGTAAACGGAACAAAAAACGATAAGCCTGTTAAGACTGAGGCTTCATATTATACATTCTATAAATTCGGTGAAATGACCATCGTTGACGGCACCGCTTCATATGATATTAACGGAGAGCCTTCAAGCAATTACATCAACTTTGATAATGTATGGTCTGATCTGCGGGGATATGAGGATTATCCGTCATTGTTCAACAGAGTTGTTACACAAAATCTTGCCGATTACACCTACGATACGGATATAAAAGAAAATAGCGACCCTGCTCAGGGTTCCGATACTGAGGATAGCAGTGAACCGGAAGAGGTCAGCAAACCCGAAGAAAGCAGTGAACCGGAAGAGAGCAGCAAATCCGAAGAAAGCAGCAAGCCTGAAGAAAGCAGTAAATCCGAGGAAAGCAGCAGTAATTCATCAAACGTTGCTATTTTTTCGCTCAAAGATTATTTTGAGAATGAAACGATTAGGGCACAGTTTGATGAGCTTGAAAAAAGCGGTTCAAATTCAACATTCGACACGACAATAGACCTTGAGGGTGAATCAACCATTGTATTCACAACTAAGCTCAAGGAACAGCTTACTGTTAATGATACAGTAAAAAAACAGTTAAAAACTAAGGCAGATGCACAAAAATCTGATTATGAAAATATGATTACAACACTTGAGAATACCACAACAACAAAAGACATTACTATTAAAGTTAAATATGTTAATGCAGATAACTCTGTAATATATGAAACGGAATATAAGTAGTGCCTTGTGAACAAATAAGAGCTTGTACGGCAAAATGTACAAGCTCTTTTGTTATGTAATATAATGTGTTTTTCAGATTCCGAAAAGTGCCTTCCTCGCTTCCGCAAGACTTCCGCTCATAATTTTATACTTTGCAAGAAGCTCTCCCTTTATTTCAGGCGATAAATTTGTATGCAGATAAAGAGAATCCAGACCTGCGTCATGTGAACCCTTTATATCCGTTATATAATCATTTCCGATCATAATACTTTCGTTCTTTTTAAGATTATGTTTTTTCAATATGTACTCATAGAACATTATGTCCGGCTTTGCACAGCCGATATCCGACGATATGATAATATCGTCAAAATCATCATATATTCCAAGCATACGGATCTCCGGCTCTGTAAATATACGCTGTGCATTGGATAAAAGAAATATCTTTCCCCCGTTTGTACGTATCGCTGCGAAAAGCTCTTTTACACCGTCATACAGCTTTATATACTTTAGTGACAATGCCCTGAAAACCCTGCCGGTATATTCTGCTGTTTCCCTTGAACATTCTACTCCTCTGTCATTATAGAGCCTCATGAAAACATTTGTAATCTCCGGCTCAGGGTTTGTAGAATATTTGTCAATCGGAAGTTTTTTTATCTCATCTTCGAGATAAAAAGCATAAGCTTTTTTTAAAACTTTTGAAGTATATGCTGCCCCTCCCATAGAATAAATCATGGACATATTTTTCCATAAGCTTGCTTTCCATTCATTTGTATTGATATCGACCAATGTACCGTACAAATCGAAAATGTAATTTCTGTACATAAATCAACCTCCCTTTGTTTATTTAGATAATATATTCGTAAATATAACGGACTATAAAATGATTATAATATACAAAACAAAATTTTGCAAGAAAAATCCCTGCCGATAAGCAGGGATTTTATAAACTAATATACCGTATTTTATCAAAAATACGTGCGGTAGTCAAGCATCGGGAACGGATCCTGTCCCTCGCCGAAAGCATAAAGAATATAATAACCATTAGGTGACTCATCATGATAACTGAATCTAAGCTCGGGATCAAATTCTGCACCAAAATCAACACAATCCCTTGCATTTTTCAGCTCAATAAGTCTTATGTCAAGGTCACCTGTGTATGCCGTCTTAAAGTGACTTTGAAGCTGAGCATACGGATATGTACTCTTTATAAGAACTGCCCCGTAATACTCAAGTGAACCGCTTGAGGATGTAAGCCTACCAGTTCTTGAAACAGAAGCTTCTATTGTTGTATTCGTGGGCAACTCAATTGATTTAAGCTCACTCTCAATATTCTGTGAAGCGGTATTATCCATAATCACGCCGGCAACAGCCGCACCGGCAACCAGCAGAATGACAAAAGCCACTATCAAGCTGATAACTTTTTTCATTTTAAAAACTCCCTTACATAATTTTTACACAACATAACCAACACAACATAATTATACTATAATAAACGAAATTTTGCAAGTATATTTTGTGCAACATTATCAGTGTATAAACACCCGATTAATTTACAGAAGTCACGGAAAAATCTCTTGAAACGCTGTGCTTTGCGTAATACAGTGCAGCTTGTGCCGCTTCAAACAATTCATCATAGGATCTTCCGCTGTCAGGATATGTGCTTATCCCGATCTTCGCATAAATCAATACATTTCCGTTATCCGTTTCATAGCTGTGACGTACTGCAGAGCATATCTGTTCTGCCTTCATCTCCAGTATTTCCCTGTTATTTATACCCTTTACAAAGATAAGAAACTGTGCTCCGCTTATTCTGCCGACAATATCGTAATCACTGAAAAGCTCACGGATATTTGAAGCTATTTCCTTCAGAACAGCATTTCCGAATACCTTTCCGAGGGATTTTTCAATTTCATCAAAACCGCATATTTCCACCATGACAAGAGAATTAGGCAGGGACGCTCCGTCACCGTAAAGATATGACTTTATTTTATTTTCGCTTGCCGAACGATTATAAAGCTTCGTTATGTAGTCTGTACGATCACGTCTTGTTTCATCATCGGTATATGAGTCTTTTTCGTCCGAAATATCCGCAAATACAATCATAATTTTAGATGCCACACCTGCTGCATTTTTTGCGGCGGCAAAGCGTACCCTGTTCCAGATATATCTGTCCTTTTTCAGATTATATACTCTTATAAGACATTCCGAATCCGTACCACCCGAACGTGAGGAGTTAAGCTTTTCAAGAAATTTCCTTATATCGTCTGGATGTATAAATTTTTTGCTTCTAATATTATTTACAAAATCAAACCCTTCGGGGACATATCCGTATAACATCTCAAACGAGTCCGAAAGCTTTACACAATCAGTTCTCGGCAGCCATTCCATTATGAAAGACTTTGTCTGTATGAGTATTTCATTATAAAGCTTTTCATTTGGTACAAGAGATGTCTTTGTGTAATCCAATGCCTTGTATTCCGTAATGACTCTGTCGGAATCTATTTCTCTGCCGAAGTCCTCTGCATTGAGGAATTTATTTTTATGTATGCCGAATATGGCATCTGTTCTTTGTCTTATCTGCCTTAATACCTCCTCATTTACATCCATAGGCATTAACACCTGCACATTTGTATTTTTGAAACATTCAAGCAGGTATTGAAGTGTACTTATCGGTATAAGACCTCCTCCTATATCATCAATAAATGAATTGGAAAATGTAACCGAGCTGAAAAGACCATTTATAAAGCACTTTATGTCGATACTGCCCAGACCCACATTGTAGACACCGACGGAAAAACCTCTGCCGACAAGGTAATCAACGAATTTGACAGTCTGACGCATATCCATATCCCGAATCATATCATGCGTTACACTTAAGCATATATTTTTACAGCTTATTGGATAATACAACAGCATTTCATCTATTGCCTTGATAACAATCTCATAATCTGTCCCCCTAAACATTGTCATTATGGCTATTTTAGGCAAAACACGCCCGGTCTTTCCAAGCTGATATATTTCGGCAAACATCCTCCTAAGACTATCAAGACTGTATGCTGTGATACTTTCCGCATGGTATAAAGCCGAATATATTTCGTCAAAATTGAAGTCCTCACCGTATTCCGAGGTTGTTTCAACCATTTCATAGGATATAACTCTTCCACCCTTTGAATCAACAATAGGAACAAAAAGACTTTCAAATTCCATATCATGCTTTCCGTTCACATCAAGTTCCTTTTTCTGATACAGCGTAATATTCCACATATTACGCATACCGGCATTATAAAACAAATACATATTCTTTCCGTTTATCTTCGCAACATCAACAGCCCTTGATGCGTTGTCAAACAGCTCATCAAAATCCGTCGCATTTTCGGGATAGTGGGAAGCTCCTATACATACTGAAATTTCATGGTATGTTTTGCCCTCGAAAGTATAAGTTCTGTGCAGATTTTTGAATAGCCCATCAACTATTCTGATATTATCCTCCTTTTCGCAACAATCCTTGACAAATACCGCAAAGGTATCGTCCTCAACTCTGCCTATTATACTGCCTTTCAGATTATCCTTTAGGATACCGGCAATATCGTTAAGAATTTCGTTTCCGAAGCGGTATCCGGTTTTCCGATTTATTACACCAAATCCATCCACATCTATGAGCATAAAAAGATGTGACCCACTCTTCCCTGTATGTCCTATATAATCATTTACCTCATCACGCATACCATCGTAATTTCGCAAGCCTGTAACAGAATCCCTATGAGGATTTAATTCCTTTCCACCCTCTGTGGCTTCACCGTATTTCAGAGCCTCAAGGCTTACAAATATTTTAACGATCTCACCGTCCTCACAAATAGGAACAGCAGTACACCTGACAAACGAATAAACCTTACCGTTAAGGCACATAGGACATTCAAGAACTACCCTATCACTTCCCTTTCCTATTTCGCTCCTAATATTGTCAATCCTGAATGTACGTTCATAGCTGCTCCTGTATTCATCCGGACAAAGCTCTGAGAAAAGCATCGTTGCCTCAGAATAGTTTTTCGGATAATAGCCCAACAGGCTCTTAAACATACCTTTACATTCGCCGGCAGTTTCATTTTTTAGGTTAAACTCAAACACATAATCGGATATTCTATTCAGTATCTCATTAGAGCTTTTCTTTGACTTCTGCATTTCCCTTTTCTGATTTTCTATTGTCTTTATAAGCTCATCTCTTCCCATTTCCCTATAAATAATGTCAGCTGCATTCTCCTCTATACCACCGCTGATCGACTCCTCAGTAAAATCATTGATAGAACGGTCAATGTTTTTTTCATCCGCATATGCCTCGGAAAGCAATTTGAACTCGGTCAGTGACAATGTAAAACAGGTCATCATTTCGTCCGAAAATGCCCCGCAGGCACCCGAACGCATCATCTCAACAGCCTGCTCATGCGTGAATGCGGACTTATAGGAACGTTCACTTGTAAGTGCATCGTAGCAATCGGCAACAGAAACTACCTGCGCCCATATCGGTATCTGATCTCCGACAAGACCGTCAGGATACCCCTTGCCGTCGTATTTTTCATGGTGATATCTGCATATATCATAGCAGTATGTAAAATATTCATTCTTTTCAACGCTCTCAAGGTGATTTAACAACTCACAGCCCTTTACAGTGTGGGTTTTCATTATGTTGAATTCCTCATATGTAAGCCTTCTCGGACTCAGAAGTATGGAGTCGGGTATGGCTATTTTTCCTATATCGTGCAGAGCCGATGCCGAGGAAATCATTGCAATTTTTTCCTTTGTCATATTATATTTAGGATATTTGGCGGCAAGCACCTTTAGCATTACCTCTGTGAATTTTTTTATTCTGTGTATATGCCGTCCCGATTCCACATCACGATATTCTATAACGGTACTCAGCGTGTCAAGCATATCATTATTAATTGTACTTATCTTGTGTTCCTGTATGCGCAATGCCTGATTTTGTATAAGTATCCTCGCCGTTTGCTTTTCCACCCTGTCCTCAAGCTCATTCTTATGCGAATAAAGCTCTACAAGGTTGGCAACACGCTTACGGATTATATGCGGATTTACAGGCGAGGTAAGTACATCACAATACGGAAAATTCATATTCATCGCCTTAGAACGTTGTGTAAGCTCGCCCTCGAGTATAAGTATAGAGGGTATATTTTTGAATATTTCCATGTTGGATAAAGTCAGCACTGCTTCCTTAGTAAAATTATATGCAACTGTCTCATTTATCAGAATTATTGATATGTCATTTTTATACTGCATAAGAAGTTTAAATACAGCTTCGCTGCTTGCTGTTTCCACTATTTCATACTGTGAAGAAAATATTTCATGAATAATAGATTTATTCATTTCCACATTATCTGCCACAAGCATTTTTTTCATAGAGTTCACTCCCTGCGGCAATCCGCCGCTCCTGATTTAAGCCTGATACTTCAATAAAATTCAAAGGATACGCAACCGAAATAATTTTCATATAATACAGTATCCTAAGATTCCATATTAAGTATAATAAAAACCTTACATATCATTATACACACTTTCAATACATTTGTACAGATACTTTTTATAAATTTATATAAATTCTGAAATTTTATGTAGCAATTTTATGTATTATATACAAAATTTTAACCTCGATATTAATAAACAGGTACAAGAAAAAGCACTAATTTCCGAAACCCCGTGAATTACAGCGAATATCATCAGATATCCTTATATCGCAGAAAAAATATTTTTTTTAATGGGAGATTCTGTTATTTCTCCGGAACTTTCCGATTGCAAAATGCTCTCTGATTTAATATTATGTAATATAGAAGATATTATAGCATAGCATTATGAATGCTTTGACTATTTCGGAGGCAGGGAATATGAATATTGAGAAGATAAATTCCGAAAAGCTTCTCATTTCACTTTGTGACAAGGAGCTTGAGGAATATAATTTGACATATGAAGGGCTTAGCTTTTCGGATAACCGTTCAAAAAGGGTAATTGAGGAGCTGCTTATCCGTGCCGAAGGTAAAACAGGCATGAAATTAAACGGAAAAAAACTTATGATTGAAGCAATGAAATATGATCATGGCTGTATTCTTCTTGTTACTGTTGTAAACCGGCACAAAAGAAAAATTTACAGCATTAAGAGCCGCAGTAACAACTACGCCTTTCGTTTCGATTGTGCCGAGGAGTTGTTAGCCTGTATAGAACAACTGTACCGTGCGAATGAAACGAATAAAAAGAGCAGTATTCTCTCTGATAGCAGAAATTATTACCTCTTGCTTGGAAATTGTATTCCGAGTGAAAGCTTTATGAGAATAACCGGAGAATATGCAAAATCCGTTCAAAGCGGAAAAATTACCTGCTCCGCTCTGAGAGAAAAATGTAATGTTATTGCGGCCGAAAATGCATTGGAAATTGTCGGCAGGGCTATGCTGTGACAGCTTTTTTCTCGGCTCTGCCTTTTAACATTTTATAAAATGACACCGACCCGTTTGTCTTAAATCCGATAATACGGGTCGGCACAAAAATTTTATTTGTCTGAATTTTTCAGAAACTCGATTGCCCTTTCGGGATCCTCTGCCTTGAACACTCCTGTTCCCGAAACAACAATATCAACCCCGGCTTTTGCCGCCGCCGCAACGGTCTTTTCCGATATTCCGCCGTCAACCTCGACAAGAATATCAATTCCCCTCCTTGCAGCCTCCTTCTTTATCGCTGTTACTTTGGGCATCATATCAGCCATGAAAGCCTGCCCTCCGAAGCCCGGTTGAACTGTCATTACAAGCACCATATACACCCTGTCAAGATACGGATATACAGCCTCCGCCGGTGTTTCAGGCTTTATTACAACACCTGCCTTTATACCTCGCTCGTGTATTTTTTCGATAGTCATATCGGGTTCGGACTGAGCCTCAAGGTGAAAGGTTATAATATCTGCCCCGGCATCTGCAAATGCATCTATATAATCAAGCGGATAGTCAATCATGAGATGTACGTCAAACGGAAGCTGCGTATATTGACGTACCGCCTTAACTATTGCAGGTCCTATCGTTATATTAGGAACGAAATGTCCATCCATAACGTCAAGATGAATCCAATCCGCTCCGGCCTTGTCTATTCTCACAACCTCCTCACCCATTTTTGCAAAATCACAGCTCAACAGTGACGGAGCTACCTTCATTCCTATCAATCCTTCCTCTTCCTGTACTTTTATCAGTAAAATTTCCTTGCCAAAATCGAAACAACAGTCATACCTACACACCAGAATACGGTGTACAGCAAAATTTCCAATCCTCCAAGCTTTGCAAAGCCGGAAACGAAAGATATGATATTGACAAGAAAAAAACCAAACACAATAGAAACTATCTGTATTATTTTTATTATTGTGACAGCGGATCTGACACTCATACATCCCGAAACAGCCGCTGCAAATGCGGAAAGTTTTCCATTGGTTACTACATATGCACGTGAGGTATCCTCGACGGAATTAATCTCCTCATGGCAGACATTGCCAAGTCCCGTATTGAGAACCTTGGTATAACGTTGTAATATTCCGAATTTATCGCATATATGCTGCTGAGTTATATTCGGATCTATTGTCCTGACAATGATACTTACTCCCTTTTGGGTTAGATCCCGGAGTGAGGCAGCTATGTCTTTATCTACCTTGTATGTGAGTATAAACATTGCAATAAGCTCACCCGACACAGATATATAGGAAATTTCATTTCCCAGCTTACGGTATTTTGTTTCCACAGACTCGTCCGGCATATTTATATTATGCTTATTCATCAATGCACGGTTACCTATAAGTATCCTCTGACCGCCTATCCAACCCGAAAGTCCCAGATTGTCGTCATAGGAAACACTTTCCACAACAGGGAGCATATGCTTTCTGTCCTGCACAATTGTTTCAAATATGTGCGACATCGGACCGTCTACCGCAAAACTGACGGCTGCACCGGCAAGAAGGGCATTATTCAGTTTTGATTCATTAAATGCCTTAACCCCGCTAAGAATTATATTCCCTTTCGGATAAAGCTGATTTGATTCTATCATAACCGCATTTGTGTCGCTGAACTGCTTTACAGCCTCATACCCCACAACCATTGAGCCTTTACACAATGTTGAGCCGCAAAGTCTCTTTATCGGAATATTCAGAGCGATAAGGGCGCATATTGGTGATGTTATAAATGATGTAAGTGCAAAGGACGAAACACCGCCGACAAAATCTTTTGCCAAAAGTCCATAAGCTAAGCCGCATACAAGGGACAATACTGCGGCAAACGGGGCCACAAATATCGCATTATCCTCAATAGGATCTGTTGTATATGAAAGCTGGAGAAAATTGCTCATAAGCTTAGATTTTTTCGTATATGCTATTATGGGTCTTTGTGCCGGAAGTCCGTTTATAAGCTTCTGTGCGTTATCCTTGTTTGTGTATATTTTACCGGCATATCCTGCCTTTGGACTGCATAGGAAACGAAAATTATCCGCCGTTCTCTTTATGATTATAAGCTTACCTATACTATTGAAAAGCAATGCAAGAATTGCAAGCGAGGAATACATATGGTACGTTCCGTTTACAAATACATCCGGCAAGAAAAGACCCGTAACCGATTGTATAACCGCCGCAACAGCTGCAACGGATGCTGCTGTGTCACTCGTAGCCCTAAAGTGCCTTAACGGTGCAAGACCATAGAATATTGTTGACTTCTCCTCAAAAACTACAACGGCAAGCAATATAAAATTTAAAATTCCGAACATAAGCCAACCATTATGCAGAGTTTCCGTAAATAGGGACGGAACAATCTGCGGAAATATAGAAAGAAGAAGAGACACTATTGTTATGACGCCCAACACCCCTGTTCGGAAAAATCTTTTTCTGTAATTATAGTTAAGCTCATTCCTTATAGCGGCGATATCCTCCTTATTCTGATAATCCGTAATTTCAGGAATTTCCTCATCTGTATCCTCGTCCTCATCAAAGGTATCACCATCTGCAGAAAACAAATCCATGATATGGAAGTGTTTCCTTTTATTCTGATTCGGAAAGTGTAATATATTTGAATTTGCCTCGACATTTTGCGTTTTTTCGATGCTTTCCTCTGTATTTTTCTTTTCAGCAGGAGGATTTTCACTTTTCTTTACAGATTTGGCAGCCGGTTTTTTACTAAACTCAGCCTTTTTTTCCTTATCCTTCGGAGGAGGATCAAATCCCCTCAATCTTCGTGTATCCTCATATTCGGCACGCAAAGTTTTGGTAAACTTTCCCGCCATAACAACAAATGCCGGACTATCACTGCGTTTATATACCATAGGCTCTATTTCGCCTTCGGAAAAATCTGTACGCCTGTTTGTCTGATTATTATTGCGTTTCTGCACCGTCCCTATCGCTCCGGCATTTGTTGTCGTTGTATTATGTGAAAGCTCATTTTTTGCAATATTTGCATTTTCAGTCTTAGCTTCAGTATTGATATCATGCGAAAGTTCATTTACTCTTTTATCGGCAGAAACAATATTTTCTTCCGCATTCGTATTATGCGAAAGCTCATTTTGCCTTTCCTGCCCAACTGTCACCCTTTCATCCGAGGATTCATTGTGTGCAAGCTCATTTTTCCGCTCGGGAACGTCCTTGCTGTTGTCCTCTGCGTCACTTTCGGCATACTGCTGTTCAGCTCCCTCAATATTGACAGACTGTTGTTCTTTCGGTATTTCCTCAGTATTGACAGCCTGCTGCTCTGCCGTTTCTTCCTCAGTATCGACAGCTTGCTGCTCTGCCGTTTCTTTCTCATTATCAACAATTCGCCTCTCTGCCGGTTTTTCTCCATTATCGACAATTCGCTGCTCCGCTGATTCTTCCTCATTATCGACAGTCTGCCGCTCTGTTGTCGGTTCAACAGACCGTTTTTGGACTGTATATGTAACAGGCATACCCTCTGCGCCTGCATTTTTAGCATACATAATCGCATCAAGCGTAATTTCTGTTTTTCTTTGGGTTCCATTCTCTACCGTCTGATGTATTTTCGTATTTTCTTCATTTGCATTAGTTACGGCTCCTGCATTCTCTTGTGCTTCAAAAGTTTCAGATTCGTTTTCACTATCAGGCTGAGGTAAATCCTCCGTAATCATTTCACTATCTGATACTTCTGCTGAAACAGAACTCTGATAAATTACAGCCTCACCTATATCAAAAGTTTCCTCCTCGCTGTCTGTCGTTTTATCGTATGTTTCATCCTGTATATTATTATATTCCTCAGCTTCGGTTCTTCTTTCTACGGGTTTCTGCTCATCAGAATAAATATCCTCAAAGCCGTCACTATCCTCACCAAAAACGTAACCGTCCTCAGGCTGTGTGACTATCTCCACAATTTTTCCCAGAAATGACTTTATTCTTTCTCCAAAGGCTTCCTCACCCTTCTTGGATGCATTTTCTTGTTGAAACAACTCAGCCTCTCTTTCAGCTTGCTCCTCCGCAAGCTGTTGCTCCTTGCGTTTCACAGCAAGACGTTCTTTTTCTCTTCCGACCTGCTGCTGATGCTTGTTATATGCCTCTTCATTTTGTCTGAAAAGTCCCCTTATTGGGGATATATCATTGTTATCAGGAGATTTTTTATTGTCTGACATGGTTTAACCTCCGTTTTTTGCTGTTAAATTCATACGCTGACGTGTAAATTCATACATCAGCACTCCGGCTGCAACAGATGCATTCAGAGAATTTATCTTTCCAAGCATTGGCAAGGATAATATAACGTCACACTTCTCCCTGATTAGACGCCCCAGACCTTTTCCCTCTGAACCAATCACTATTGCACACGCACCCGTAAGGTCACTGCCGCAATAGGTCTGTCCGTCCATATCCGCTCCGTATATCCAGCAGCCACGCTGCTTCAGTTCATCTATCGCCATGGGAATATTTGTTACTCTTGCCACAGGCATATATTCATATGCACCCGCGCTTGCCTTCCCAACAATTCCGCTAAGCCCTGCCGCACGTCGTTTAGGTATGATTATACCGTGTACCCCCGCACATTCTGCTGTACGGATAATTGCACCGAGATTATGCTGATCCTCTATCTCATCAAGTATCACAATAAAGGGCTTTTCATTCCTGCTTTCAGCCAACGAAAAAATATCATTAATACTGCTGTACTCCTTTATAGCGGCAACAGCAGCCACCCCCTGATGTGAAGCGTGACCTGTCATAAAATCAAGTTTTCTTCGGTCTACTTCTTTTATCGGTATATGCTTTTCCCTTGCAAGTGCGATTATTAGCCTTGCACTTCCTCTCAGTTCACCTTTTGCAATGTAAAGACATTCAATATTCCTGCCCGAACGCAGTGCTTCCGTTACAGGGTTACGTCCTACAATAATATCATTTTCTCTTTTATCATCAATCATTTTCTTTATCTCACCTTTTTCGATATGAAAATAGATAATAGAATTATAACATATTAATAAAGAAAAATGAAGTGTTTCCCAAAAAAATTAAAAAAAACCTAAAATTTTCATTATACTGGTCAGTCTTAATTAACAGCCGAGGTATTTTTTTCCTTGAGGTATGTAGATTCCAAATCGGAGAGGTGCAGCTTCACAGCAATAGGATACTTTTCATATGCAAGGCTGATTGCAAAGCTTCCGCCTCTTGCCGCTTCATCAAAGCCGCCCATATGCCAGCGTATAGCCATTGCCTCGGAAGGCCTCAACCGCATGAAACGCTCTATCAAAAAAACCGATTTTTCACCGTGACCGTACGGAAAAGCATCATCAACCATATAATACGGCTTTTTCTCCCATTGACCCGTTTCATCATTTTTTACATTTCTCATGGAGATCTTATAGAACTGTGCTTTGCAAAGATCATGTAAAAGGGCACATATTGCAAAGCTTTCCCTGTTATCCCTTTCCGGATCAAAGTGTCTTTCCATCATTGTCTTATATACACTTATACTGTGCATAACAAGCCCCTGCTCGCAAGCACCGTGAAATTTGGTGCTTGCCGGAGCAGTAAAAAAGTCTGTTGTCTGCATCCATTCAAGAAGCTTTGCAGAACCGTCCCTTTTTATATTTTCATTATATATTTCAATAAATTCTTCCTTATAACTCATTTTACACCTCATGATTTTTACTTTAAGTCGTCACTGTAATGCGCCCTTTCACCGCCTATAAATTTTGGTCTTGTTCTTGCGGCTGTTATGTGTGATTTGCCTATCATATTATCCTTGAGATTCAGAGGAACAGCAACCTCTCTTAGGTGCATACCTATAAGAACACCGCCTATATCCATTCCGGCATCAGCCCTTATATGTTCCACGGCAACAGGTCGTTCAAGGTTTTCATAGGCCACTGTTGCAAATGAACCTCCCGCTTTCGGCCAAGGCACAACATTTACTATATCAAGTCTTAGCTTTTCGGCAGCCTTTTCGGGAATTATAATTGCCCTGTTGAGATGCTCACAACATTGTACGGCAAGGTATATACCCCTTTTCTTAAGTTCGGGATAAATTCCCTCAAACAATGCCCTCGCTATATCCATATTTGAAGAGCTTCCGTAAGCTTCTCCGAACACCGTACTTGTTGAGCATCCCACAAGGAATATATCCTCACTTTTCAGTCTGCTCTGTTCCAGTACATCTGCTACAATGCTCCTTGCTTTTTCTGTAATTTCTTCGTACATAAAAATCATCCTCTTAAAATAACACAAACAGGCACCTCATTGGAGATGCCTGAAAGGTCAATTACTTAATCATTCTTCTTCAGCCGATTCATCATCAGCATTGTTTTCAGACAATGCCCTGATAGAAAGGCTTATTCTCTTTTTATCAAAATCAATAGCCGTGATTCTGACCTTGACCTTCTGACCAATCGAAAGAACATCCTCCGGCTTCTCTACTCTATCGGTAGAAATCTGAGATACATGAATAAGACCGTCAATGCCGGGAATGATTCTTGCGAATGCACCGAACGGTGTAAGACCTACAATCTCAACCTCTGTTTCTGTGCCAACAGGATAGTTGTTCTTAAGTATCTCCCACGGATTATCCTCAGCTTTCTTATAGCCGAGTGATATCTTACCCTTTTCTCTGTCAAGTGCCTTGATATAAACCTCTACGGTATCGCCAACATTCACAATTTCCGACGGATGCTTTATCCTGTTCCATGAAAGCTCGGAAATATGTACCATACCGTCAATTCCGCCTATATCAACGAAAGCACCGTATGATGTCAAGGATTTAACAACACCTGTATATGTTTTTCCTTCCTCAGCGGAAGCCCAAAATTCCTCTTCCTTCTTCTTGCGTTCATCATTAAGTACCGAGCGGATAGAGCCGACTGCTCTTCTTCTTCCGTTTCTGCCCGTGGTTTCAATAATGCGGAAATTAACCTCCTTTTTGAGAAGTCCCTCAAGCGGTTCTCCTCTTGCGGCAGTTGCCTGAGAAGCAGGGATAAATACCCTTACCCCGTTTGATACTGCAAGCACTCCACCCTTGATTACTTCAGTAACAACACCATGAACAGGAGTCTGCTCCTCATAAGCCTTGACAATCTCATCCCAACCCTTCTGTGAATCGAGAATCTTCTTGGAAAGAAGTATAGTTCCCTCCTGATCATTTGTCTTCATGATGATAAGGTCAAGCACATCGCCAACCTTGACAAGATCCTCTGTCTTTGCATTAGGATCGTTTGTAAGCTCGCTGAGCGGTACGATACCGGTCTGCTTTCTGCCTACATCAACACGTACCTCTGTGGGAGTTACGCCTACAACAACACCGTGTACCCTTCCGTTTGTATTATAATTTTTGAAAGACTCCTCAAGGAGCTCCTCAAAGTTTTCAGCTTTGCTTTCTTCAGGATTTTTAATTTCTTCTGACATGGTAACAAGTACCTCCTTTATAATGCTTGCCGGCGTTGATGCTCCGGCTGTTACGCCAACCCTGACATCCTTATTCTTGGCACATCCGGGAATTTCGGAAGCTGTTTCTATGAGATATGTGTTTTCACACATATTTTTACATATACTGTACAGCTTATTTGTATTCGAGCTATGCCGTCCACCAATCACAAGCATAATATCTGACTGTGAAGCAAGCTCCTCCGCTTCGGACTGCCTATCAGATGTGGCACTACATATTGTATCAAATATTTTGGAATTTGTACATAGTTTTTGAAA
>CANRAN010000015.1 GCA_947628595.1 uncultured Clostridia bacterium
CAGCGTTCAATAGCAAATGGTATTGATATCATAAGAATTTTTGATGCTCTTAATGATATAAAAAATTTGCAGACTGCAATAACAGTAGCAAAGGCTGCAAAAAAGGAAAACCCGAATGTAGAGGCACAGGTTGCAATAAGCTACACAACAGGTCCTGTTTTCACAACGGAATATTATGTCGATTATGCAAAGAGAATACAGGACGCAGGAGCAGATTCAATCTGCATAAAGGATATGGCGGCTCTGCTTACGCCGTATTATACGGCTGAGCTTGTAGGAGCGATAAAGAAAGCAGTAGATATTCCCGTGCAGCTTCATACACATTACACATCCGGTCTTGCTTCAATGTGCCTGCTAAAGGGTATAGAGGCAGGAGCAGACAGGATAGATACTGCAATGTCGCCGCTTGCAAACGGTACCTCACACGCCCCCACAGAGTCGATGGTAGCCGCACTGCAGGGTACCGAATATGATACGGGACTTGACCTTGTACTTCTTTCGGAAATAAGAGATTATTTCATGGATCTCCGTGCAAAATATATAAAGAGCGGACTTCTCGATCCTAAAATGCTTGCAACAGATGCAAAGGCACTGATATATCAGGTACCGGGCGGAATGTTGTCAAACCTTCTCAGTCAGCTGAAGCAGGCAGGCAAGGAAGATCAGCTCACACAGGTGCTTGAGGAAGTACCGAGAGTACGTAAGGATGCCGGTTATCCGCCTCTTGTAACCCCAACCTCACAGATAGTCGGCACACAGGCAGTATTTAATGTTGTACTGGGCGAGCGTTACAAGATGTGCAGTGACCAGTTCAAGGATCTTGTTGCAGGAAAATACGGTACAACACCCATTCCGATAGATAAGGAATTTCAGAAGAAGATCATAGGCGATACAAAACCGATTACCTGTCGTCCGGCTGACCTTCTTGAACCGGAACTTGATAAGCTCCGAGAGAAAATTCCGGAGTGGATAGAGCAGGAGGAGGATGTTCTGACCTATGCACAATTCCCGGATGTAGCGCCTAAATTCTTTAAGAAGAGAAGAGATAAGAAGCTCGGTATCAATGAGTCAGCGGATATAAAGAATAAGATACATCCTGTTTAATCAGCCCTTAATTTTACAAGAAAAAAATAATGCTGTCGGGTAAGTTTCAGAAGGCTTATCCGACAGCATTATTTTTTTAGTTAGGCAACTTGTTCCCCTTCAAATTCCTTATTTTCGATGGTATCACTTCTTACAAATATTAGCCTAAATACTTTTCGTACAAGAGGCTGTATAAAGAGCAGCTGTGAGAAGAAAGCGAACGGCAGGTTGTAGCATACAAGCTTGAACCAATTACCAAGAAGAATAAGAAAATTAAAGCCTTCATAGTATGGGTAATAGAGAAAAGCTGCAAGAAAGCTCATTGCGGGACACATAACAGCAACAGTTGCCGAAATTATCACGGTTTCAAATATCATAGGATTTGTTTTTTCCGGATCAAAATGTTTAAATGCAATTTTAAAGGAAAGTGGACTTCCCAACACATTTTCAAGAGTATAGGCAAGAACAAATTCAACAATTACAACGAGCCATATTGGTGCATAATTACCGAGCATATATATACCGCCTTGCTTATTAACAGCATCAATAACGCTGTTCGTACCGTTTATCTCCATAAGTACATTACCGTTGACGAAGCACAGGCTGTATAAAATGTAGGCGTGTACAGTTATCAGAACTGTGATGAATGCGAATACCATTCGCTGAAACTGATTTTTCGGCATAATAAAACCTCTCCTTTTGCGCAAAAAAACACACGTATCCCGGGGTAAATCCGACAGAAATTCATGTTCCGTAATCAGATTTACATACCCAAAGGTAATACGTGTGTCATCATGCATTGTTTATTTTTACTTAAATATAATACCATATTTAGGTTAATACGTCAAGAACGTAAAAATAATTTCATTAATCTTGCATATTTTAACGATAAATAATAAAAGTATTATAATAATTTTGCCTATCAAAAATTAAGCTGTCATATATGAATACGACAGCTTAATTTAAAGTGTATAATTAATTATACAACATCCTGATTAATGGTAACAGGGACATTTTCCTCAATTTCTACATCTCTGTACCTCGGCATACCTGTTCCTGCCGGAACGAGTTTACCAATAAGAACATTTTCTTTAAGTCCCATAAGCGGGTCAACCTTACCTTTGATAGCGGCATCTGTAAGAACTCTTGTTGTTTCCTGGAATGATGCTGCGGAGAGGAACGAATCTGTTGCGAGGGATGCTTTTGTAATACCGAGAAGTGTTGGGGAGAAAGTGGCAAGTGTAAGACCCTCTTCGCCGTCAGCAATTCTCTTTTCAACTTTTTCATTAGCAGCATAGAACACTCCCTTGTCAACGAGTGAGCCGGGGAGGAGATCTGTTGAGCCTGCATCCTCGATACGAACCTTCTTCATCATCTGGCGTACTATAACCTCAATGTGCTTGTCGTTGATATCAACACCTTGCAGACGGTAAGCACTCTGTACCTCCTCAATAAGGTAATCCTGAACAGCGGCCGCACCCTTGATATTGAGTATCTCATGCGGATCCACAGATCCCTCTGTAAGGAGATCACCGGCTTCAACCATTTGACCGTTTTTAATTTTTGTACGCGCACCAAAGGGTATAAGGTATGTTTTGCTGACAGGTTCGTCATTTTCTGTAAGATCAGTGCTTGTAATAACCGCATTTCTGTCCTCAAGCCTTACCTGACCGCTTATTTCGGTAATTATAGCAATATGCTTTGGCTTCCTTGCCTCGAAAAGCTCTTCAACACGGGGAAGACCCTGCGTGATATCCTCGCCGCCTGCTACACCGCCCGTATGGAAAGTACGCATTGTAAGCTGTGTACCCGGCTCACCTATGGACTGTGCAGCTATAATTCCGACAGCCTCACCGATTGTTACAGGCATACCGTTTGCAAGGTTGGAACCATAGCATTTTCTGCAAACACCGTGTTTAGCACGACAATTAAGTATAGAACGCAGTCTGACGCTTGTTGCACCCGAATTGACAATAAGGTCTGCATCGTGATCGTCCATAATTTTATTAGAGGATACAAGTATCTCGCCTGTCTGAGGATCGCAGTAATCCTCACAAAGGTATCTGCCCTGAAGTCTTTCATGCATAGACTCAATGATTGAGTCGCTGTCATTGGAGTGGATAACCTTGACGGAAACAGTCTTGATATCCTTGAGGATTTGTATATCTTTTTGTGTAAGGAGCTTTCTTGCCGGGATAAGAACATTACCGTCATCATCACAAAGATTATCCATAAGTCTTCTTCCCTTGAGTGACTGATCAAAAGAAATATAGTTCTTTACCATGGTTTCGTCAGAACCCTCAATCCGGGTTTTTATATTAACAGATGTTATACCGGCTTTGATTATATTGTCAGCATCGGTTTCAGTTATAACGCAATCCTTACCTGCAATAATATCACCTGTTGCAGAGTCCACAATATCCTCCGCCGGAAGTTGACCTATGATACAGCTCCTCATTGAATTGAATTCTTCAAACGGACGTATTCTTATATCGGATATGTTGGCTGCGAGTATTGTATCAACATCAGCCTTTGTCATTACCCTGTCAGTAGGTATAAGTAATGTTCCGAGACTCGGGTCATAGAAGTTTTCAAAGAGGTGGTTGCCAACAAGATTTTCATAGGAAACGCTTACTTCTTCGCCTGTATCGGCACTTGCCTGACGAATATCATATACAACAATACCTTCTTTTGTGCCGCAGTCCTCCTCACGTATAATAACGTCCTGAGATACATCAACAAGTCGCCTTGTAAGATAACCGGAGTCAGCGGTACGCAAAGCCGTATCTGCAAGACCCTTACGGGCACCACGGGAGGATATAAAGTATTCAAGAATATTAAGACCCTCACGATAGTTAGCACGGATAGGAATTTCGATTGTTTTACCCGAAGTATTTGCGATCAGTCCACGCATACCCGCAAGCTGTCTGATCTGGCTCATTGAACCACGGGCTCCTGAGTCAGCCATCATGTAAATCGGATTATATCTGTCAAGATTCTTTTTCAGAGCATCAGTTACATCATCAGTTGCTTTTTCCCATATTAAAATAACCTTTGCATAGCGTTCCTGGTCAGACATAAATCCACGCCTGAACATTTTTGTTACCTTATCAATCTCCTGTTCTGCCGCCGCAATTATTTCCTTCTTCTTCGGAGGAATTGTAGCATCACATACAGCAACAGTTATAGCACCCTTTGTTGAATACTTATAGCCCTGTGCCTTAATCTCATCAAGAACCTGAGAGGTAATCTGTGTACCGTGTTTTTTAATACATTTATCAATAATTTTACCAAGCTGTTTTTTACCAACAAGGAAGTCGATTTCATATTTAAGGAAGTTTTCCTCCACAGTTCTGTCTACATATCCGAGATCCTGCGGAATGGGTCTGTTGAATATAATTCTTCCGACAGTTGTATCAATGAGCTGAGATATCTTTTTGCCATTGAATATTCCCTCACGGCGGACTTTAATCTTAGCATGGAGTGCAATAACACCTGTCTGATATGCCATGACAACTTCATTTGTATCGCGGAATATTTTTCCCTCTCCCATTTCTCCGTCCTTGTCAAGTGTCAGATAATATGAACCGAGTACCATATCCTGTGTAGGAACTGTTACAGGCTTGCCGTCTGAGGGCTTAAGCAGGTTATTGGCAGCAAGCATAAGGAATCTTGCTTCTGCCTGTGCTTCTGCGGAAAGCGGAACGTGAACAGCCATCTGGTCACCGTCAAAGTCTGCATTGAATGCTGTGCAGGCGAGAGGGTGGAGTTTAAGAGCCTTGCCCTCAACAAGAACAGGCTCAAATGCCTGAATGCCAAGTCTGTGAAGTGTAGGCGCACGGTTAAGCATAACAGGGTGCCCCTTGATAACTCTTTCGAGTGCATCCCATACCTCGGGCTGTGCTCTTTCTACCGCTTTTCTTGCAGCTTTTATATTTGCAACGCTGTTGCTTTCAACAAGAATTTTCATAACAAACGGCTTGAAAAGCTCAAGAGCCATTTCCTTGGGAAGACCGCACTGATACATTTTAAGCTCAGGTCCTACAACGATAACAGAACGTCCGGAATAGTCAACACGTTTACCGAGTAGATTCTGACGGAAACGTCCCTGCTTACCTTTAAGCATATCGGAAAGTGACTTAAGTGAACGGTTGCTCGGACCTGTTACGGGTTTACCACGTCTGCCGTTATCAATTATAGCATCGACAGCCTCCTGAAGCATACGCTTTTCGTTTCTTATAATCATTTTGGGAGCATGAAGCTCATTAAGCCTTTTAAGACGATTATTTCTGTTTATAACCCTGCGATATAAGTCATTGAGATCCGAGGTTGCGAAACGTCCGCCATCGAGCTGTACCATAGGACGAATATCCGGCGGTATTACAGGGAGTACGTTAAGTATCATCCATTCGGGTCTGTTACCCGAAAGACGGAATGACTCAACAACCTCGAGTCTTTTGAGGAGCTTTATTTTTTTCTGACCCGTAGCATTTTCAAGCTCTGCTTTAAGCTTTTTGGATTGCTCCTCAAGATCAATTTCCGCAAGAAGTTTTTGTATAGCCTCGGCACCCATAAGAGCCTCAAAATCATTTCCGTATTTTTTTTCAAACTCTCTGTATTCGGTTTCTGTGAGTATCTGCTGTTTTTTGATTTCACGCTCTGCAAGAGAATCGGGCTTTACATAGGTTACTATATATTTAGCAAAGTAAAGGACCTGCTCAAGATTTCTCGGTGTGATATCGTCAAGCATGAGAGCCATTCTTGACGGGATACCCTTGAAATACCATATATGAGATACAGGAGCGGCAAGCTCAATATGCCCCATACGCTCACGTCTTACCTTGGATTTGGTTATTTCAACATGGCATTTTTCGCATATTCTGCCCTTGTAGTGTATTTTTTTATATTTACCGCAGTGACATTCCCAGTCTTTTGTAGGACCGAAGATAGCCTCACAGAAAAGTCCGTCCTTTTCAGGCTTAAGTGTACGGTAGTTTATTGTTTCGGGTTTTGTTACCTCGCCGTAGGACCAGCCCTTTATTACGATTTCTTCTTCCTCGCCCTGCTCATTTATAATTTTCTTTACAGTCTTATCACGCATCATTTCGGGAGAAGCAAGTCCTATTTTTATTGAACTGAATTCATTAAACTCCATACGTCAGCGATTCCCCTTTCAATTAAAAATTATCCTCATCATCGTTTCCGTCAATATCGGTAAAATCATCACCCTCAAAGCCGAATTCGCTGTCATCAAACTCGTCCTTTTCTATGATTTCATCCTCACCGTTTTCGTCCTTATACTGATATCCCTCAATTTCTTCATCACTGTCGGACATAATACTCTTTTCGTCAAGAATACTGTTATCAGTCGGTGCATCATCATCGAGATCCACAGAAAGGTCTATTTCATTATTATCCCTGTCATATACCTTTATATCAAGTGCAAGTGACTGGAATTCTTTTATAAGTACCTTGAAGGACTCAGGAATACCCGGTTTCGGTATATTCTGTCCCTTGACAATAGCCTCATAGGTCTTTACACGTCCGACAACATCGTCTGATTTTACTGTAAGTATTTCTTGAAGTGTATAGGCTGCACCGTATGCTTCCAAAGCCCATACCTCCATTTCACCGAAACGCTGTCCGCCGAACTGTGCCTTACCGCCGAGGGGCTGCTGTGTTATAAGCGAATACGGACCTGTTGAACGTGCATGGATTTTATCGTCAACAAGGTGGTGCAGTTTGAGGTAATACATATAACCGACCGTTACAGGGTTGTCGAAATATTCTCCGGTTCTTCCGTCCCTAAGACGTATCTTACCGTCCTCACTTATCCCGGCATCTCTGAAGCACTGGAATATATCATCCTCATGAGCGCCGTCAAACACAGGCGTCATGATTTTCCAGCCGAGAGCCTTTGCGGCATAGCCGAGATGTACCTCAAGCACCTGACCGATATTCATTCGGGAAGGAACGCCGAGCGGGTTAAGCACGATATCAAGCGGTCTGCCATCGGGGAGGAAGGGCATATCCTCCTCGGGGAGTATTCTCGAAACAACACCCTTGTTGCCGTGACGTCCTGCCATCTTATCGCCTACTTGGATTTTACGCTTTTGAGCTATATAGCAGCGTACTACCTTGTTTACTCCAGGAGCAAGCTCACTGTCGGGATCCTCCTTGTTAAATACCTTTACATCAACAATAATACCGTATTCACCGTGCGGTACACGCAAGGATGTATCTCTTACCTCTCTCGATTTTTCACCGAATATTGCACGGAGAAGTCTTTCCTCAGCTGTAAGCTCTGTCTCTCCCTTGGGAGTTACTTTACCTACAAGGATATCTCCGGAATGAACCTCCGCACCGATATGGATAATACCGTTTTCGTCAAGATCACGAAGCTGATCCTCACCGATATTCGGAATTTCTCTTGTTATTTCTTCAGGCCCGAGCTTTGTATCTCTTGCCTCGGTTTCATATTCTTCTATATGGATTGATGTATACACATCATCTCTTACAATTTTTTCATTAAGCAGGACTGCGTCCTCATAATTGTAGCCCTCCCATGTCATAAAGCCGATTAGGGCATTTTTACCAAGTGAAATTTCTCCGTTATGTGTAGCCGGACCGTCTGCGAGAACCTCTCCCTTTTCAACTCTCTGACCAACATCTACTATCGGAACTTGGTTTATACAGGTTCCCTGGTTGGAACGGCTGAATTTTGTTACCTCGAAAGTCTGAACCCTGCCTGAATCGTACTGCACTTTGATTTCCCTTGCACTGACGGATTTAACAACACCGTCCTCCTCGGATAGGATACATACTCCAGAGTCAACGCCTGCTTTATATTCCATACCTGTTCCGACAATCGGTGATTCCGTGACAAGGAGCGGAACTGCCTGACGCTGCATATTCGAGCCCATAAGAGCACGGTTTGCATCATCATTTTCAAGGAAAGGAATCATTGCTGTGGCGACAGATACAACCATTTTAGGGGAGACGTCCATATAATCTGCCAAGGAGCGCTCAACCTCAACAAACTCATCACGGTGTCTGCCGACAATTTTAGCATTAACAAATCTGCCTTCCTCATCAAGCGGTTCATTTGCCTGTGCCACGATGTAGTTATCCTCAATATCCGCAGTCATATAGTCAACGTGGTTTGTAACAATTCCTGTTTCCTTATCTACCCTACGATACGGAGCTTCTATCAGACCGTATTCATTTATCTTTGCAAACGTAGCAAGATAGGAAATAAGTCCGATATTAGGTCCTTCAGGCGTTTCGATAGGACACATTCTTCCATAGTGTGTATAGTGTACGTCACGAACCTCAAATCCTGCCCTGTCACGTGAAAGACCACCCGGACCGAGAGCTGAAAGACGACGCTTATGTGTAAGCTCTGCAAGCGGGTTATTCTGATCCATAAACTGTGACAGCGGGGAAGAACCGAAAAATTCCTTTATAGCAGCTGTAACAGGTCTTATATTGATAAGTGCCTTGGGGTCTATATGATCGTAATTCTGAGCCTGACTTGTCATTCTTTCGGTAATGACTCTCTGAAGTCTTGTGAAGCCTATACGGAACTGATTCTGAAGAAGCTCACCGACGGAACGTATTCTTCTGTTTCCGAGGTGATCTATGTCATCCGTAGTTCCTATACCGTGAGAAAGCGTAAGCATATAGTTTATCGTTGCGTATATATCGTCAACTATGATATGCTTCGGAATTAGAAGATCCTTATTTTTCTTAAGCTCAAGCTTAAGTCCTTCCTCGTCAAGTCCCTTTGCAAGAATATCCTTGAGCACCACCCAACGAACCTTTTCATTCAGTCCGCATTCCTCTCTGGCATCAAAGCTTACATATTTTGCAATATTAACCATTCCGTTGGATATAATTTTAACCTCATCGGGCTGTTCCTCATTAATGGTGGCCTGTGGCTTGACATATGCAACGGTTATACCCATATCCTCAATTTCCATTGCTCTGTCCTTAGAGATAAATTCGCCCTCTTCGGCTATAAGTTCGCCCTCGTCACTGATAATAGGTCTTGTAATCACTTGATTTGCAAGTCTGTTTGCTATTCCGAGCTTTTTATTATATTTATATCTTCCGACCCTTGACATATCATAACGTCTTGCATCAAAGAAGAGGTTATTCAGATGTGTCTGAGCAGCATCCTTTGTAGCAGGCTCACTGGGGCGGAGCTTTTTATATACTTCCTTGAGGGCTTCCTCGCCGTTATTTGTATTATCTTTTTCGAGGGTTGCCGTTATAAGCTTATCCGCACCGAAATATTCGATTATTTCCGAATCTGTTTCAAGATTATTTTCATAACCGAGAGCCCTTATAAATGTTGTTACGGGAAGCTTGCGGTTTTTATCTATACGGACATAAAATACATCGTTTGCATCGTTTTCATACTCAAGCCATGCACCCCTGTTAGGTATAACAGTTGCACTGAAAAGCTTGTTGCCGTATTTATCGTGATCCATCTTATAGTAAGCGCCCGGTGAACGAACGAGCTGAGAAACGATAACACGTTCCGCTCCGTTTATTACAAATGTTCCGCTCGGTGTCATAAGAGGAAAGTCACCCATAAAAATGTTATCATGCTCCTGAATTTCACCGCCGGGCTTGGTAAGTCTTACCTTGACCTTAAGCGGAGCAGAATATGTAGCATCTCTTTCCTTACACTCTGCTATACTGTATTTGGGCTTTGTTACGTCAAGCTTGTAATCCACAAAATCAAGAACCAGATTGCCTGAAAAATCGGTTATTCCCGATACATCCTCAAAAACCTCCTTAAGACCCTTTTCAAGGAACCATTTATAGGAATCCTTTTGGACCTCGATAAGGTTTGGCATTTCAAGAACCTCGTCAATATGGGAGAAGCTCATTCGTTCAGTTTTGCCAAGCTGAACGGGTTTGACGTTTACCATACAATCACTCCATTCAAATTTATGCTTTGATGAATTCCTCTGCACCGAGAAGCCGCACGCAAAAATTAGTACTTGATTTTTTTGTAAATTTGTGCTAATATGCTTATAAAGTTTCCGTGTGGAGGTTGCTTTAAAAAGGCAAAACGGCAGACTTTTCTATAATGGTGCATTCTAAAATTATATCACTATAAGGTTCTGTTGTCAAGCGTTTGACAACAGTTTTATTTTTTTATCAAAAAAATAAGATATTTATAAATTTCTGAATTTGATCATAAAAGAAACACCCGGGAACGTGGTAATAAAATAGCTGTCGCATTAAGCTTTTACTTACTTAATGTAACAGCCATTTTCATAATGGTATTCACTATTAAATATCGGCGAGGTGCCGCTGGGGGTAGATACAGGACATACACAAAGGGTTGCCCATAAATACTAATGTGACGGTTTGTTTAATGGTCAGCAAAAGCATTTTATAAGCTTGAATACAGGCTTTTTGTACCATTTTATTTTCCTATACAGATATTCTGCCGATTCTTCATATATTTTCCGGACAAATTCCGTATCATCGCTGCTTGTGGTATTTTCAGAGAAATTATCCGTCTGCATTATTTCAATAAGCTTTATTGAAGAATCCTCATTAATGACCGGTACAGACTCACTTAATAATTTTGCGAAATCCTCCTCGGAGCCATTCAGACCTGTCAGCAGACCGCTGAAATGTAATGCTCGTATAAGTATGTCGAAAAGCTGTTTACATTGCATTGTTGACCGTCTGCGCAGAATAAATTTGCGTCTGATCGGTATGAAAATAATGACAGCGCAAATGATACATAATGTTGCTATCAGCATTATTTGCTCAGGTGATAATTCACTGTCATCATTATCAGATGTTGTATCATCCGAAGCAGAGGATGTATCATTGCTGAAAGTCCAGCCGTATTTTTTCATTATACGATCCATTTCGTTTTTATCATATCCGGGGTATTCAGCTATCATATCGCCGTCGGCAGTTGGTGTGACCTCAACGGGAACCCACCCGTAATCTTCCAGAAATATTTCTACCCATGCGTGGGCAAGATAATCTGTGACCTCTGCCTTGTACTTGTAATCGTTTGATGTTTCCCCGGGGTTTTCAATAGCCCTGAAAGCGTCATTATCTATTGCATAGCCGGTAACATATCTTGAGGGAATACCATACATTCTGTACATTAAGGCGGCTGCCGTTGCAAAATGAACGCAATACCCCTTATGATTTTCAAAAAGAAAGTATTCTATCGTATCCTTATTGTAGGGAACGTTTCCGGGAGTTTTGGAATAGGTGGCCTTTGTTTGCAGAGTATATAGTATGAATGTTGTAATATCGTTGAGCTCGGTGAGATCGGTTGAACTGCAAAGCTCTGTAAGCTGCGGCATATTCTCGTATGGGACATAGGTATATTCATTTTGAATTTCTGTTATGTAATTGTCAATAAAATTTTTATAACTTTTGCTTCCGCCCCAGTTTTTATCCGCATACAGCTTTTTGACACGGTCTGTGTTTCCGAAGGATGTGCTGTATGTAAACGAAATTGTACCAATGGATTGCTGTATATCACTTATGCTTTTTTCCGAATAATAGGGTACAAGGATATTGATATATTTATTCTGAGGAGGTGATATACACACTCTGTTGAAATCGTTTTCTACGGAAAAGTTTGTGACGATTCCATCGCTGTATATAGCATTTACGGGATCCGAGCTTTTTGTAAGAAGCTGTTCGGGATAATTAGGAAGTTCATTTTCATCTGCCGTAAAGTATTTGGCATCACCGGCACCTTGTAAATATTCAACTGTTTTTTCATTATAGTCAATCTCAACCCATACATTATCGGTACAACTAACATAGAGATGATAATTGTCACCTTGAACATACTCAGCCTCCTGCTTTATTCCGTGTTGCTCGAGCATTTCATTAAGATCATCAAAAAAATCCCGTACAGAAAGTTCTATTAGGTTGTTCATAAACGGCTCACGGTAATAATTTCCGACTCTTCTTCTGTTGTTTTGGAAATAATCGTCATCAATATCGTTGTAGTCCGGAGTATAGTAAGGTGAGTACAGTATCCCGCTGTCGGAAGAATATAATCCCACATCCTGTGCGAAAAATTCATATGCATTCTGCCAATCCTTGCCGTCATAATCGCTTCCGACAAAAGCTTTCAAATACAGGCGGTCATCCGGTACTTCCAAAACATCGGCATCAAACATTTTTTCTCCCGTTTGTCTGAGATTTCCCCGATTTACCGAGCCGTCAAGTATGCCGCTTTCATTATTCTGAGTCAGGCGACTGATAATATCCTGTATAATTCCGTCTACATAATAAACGTGAGAAAGTATATCGCTCTCAAATATATTTTCTGCTATAAATGCCGGCAGAAAGCATACAACAATAACTCCGGCAGCGATTACTGTGCTAAGAAAGCCTATCTTTCTATGTTTTTTTGTCACGAGCGTTCTTCGGGAGGAAGAAGAATTCATGTTAAGCACAATGAAACCGAATTGGAAAGTAGTTATAAGGACAACATCAACCAAACTGAAGCTTATGCCTATATTTGCTCCAAATATCAGAATAGCTGTACATATAACAAACATAATAGAATGATTGCGTGAAACAAATTCCAAGGTGAATACGAGCAAAACGGCCATATATGCCGCAACCGCTATAAGAAACGGCGACATTTCCCGGGAGGATCCTGTGGTCAATGACATAAGGCTCCCGGATATGGAATTTGAGTTTATAAAGACCAACAAAACCGAGATTGCGGTAAGCGGGACAACAATATAATTAAAATATCTGTTATGGTATACGTAAATGTACCACATTATTGTGCTAAGGGCTATAACTGCAATTTCTGCTATTATAAAATATACTTCCGGTATATTTATTGCTGTATTTGCGGCATTCATTATTCCGAGAATTCCGCAAAGATAGAGAATAAGCAGGACAGGGGATTTGTCTGGCAATTTTTTTTCTCTCTCGGATCTTTGCTTCTCGGCTTTTGAAAAATATGTCTTTGACGTTTGGATTTTTATCTTTTTCTGATGTTGTAGTTTTATATTGCTCACCTCCGAAGATCAAAGATATTGCCGATAAGCTGCTTTTCAACCGCTTCAATATCAAAGGAAAAGATATGCTCTCCTTTAAAATACCATTCAAGCCTTGAATTTATGAGCATCCCTTGCTTACCAACATCCCCTGCTGCATTGTGGAATTCCTCCGAGGTACAACTCATATCCGATTTGTAGAGTAGGGTAGCTGTTTCTGATATTTTTTCCCGATTCGATATTTCCGCAGTTCTTATACCTCCGGTAACTCTATCATACCAATGAAGCTTTATAATGACTTCATTTTCCATAAGTGAGCCGAGGATCGAAAAAACAATTTCATACAGCGCATCAAGCAGCTCAGTTGTAAGATTTGCATCCGAGCTGTCTAAAACGAGATCAAATATATAATCATTTTCCTTATTGTATTCCTTTATCCACAGCTTTTCTGTTTTGGCAGTAAGGTTTCTATGAATATGACGCATAAGATCTCCGTCATGGTATTCTCTGAGCAGCCTTATTTCGCTGTGGTCATCTCCGGCTTTGTCAGAGGATGAATCCGCAACAGGGTGAGAGGTATATGTTCCAAATGGCGGCATGAGAATACTAACTGTTTTAGGCTCGGGCAAAACAAAAACCTCATATGCTTCCAAGCGTAGCTTTCTTGAGTTTGAAAAAAATCCGAAATAATCATAAATTCTGATTTTTTTAGGAATTACCTCTATAAGTCCGCAATACGGTGCCGTAAAGTACAGCTCGGCTGTTGTATCTCCGTCATTACAGCCTGCCGCACCCGAATAGAGCTTTTTTCTCGTGCCGCTTTTATCGGTTTTATATTTCATTTCAAGATTTATAGAAAGGCGGTTCACAGGAAGAACGCTTTTATTTTTGGTTGAAAGCTTCAATGAACCCTCTCGGTTTTTAAACATAAGATTTTTTTGCGGCGGGATATATATGTCAATTTTATATCTTATCACCCTTGAAAAAATGAAAGCTATAACAATAACCGTAAGCAAGGAAATTACGGATGCAAGCACATAGGATTGCGTGTTCATACCTGCAAAATACCATATGGCGAATATAATTATTAATGCAAAGAGCTTTCTCATTTTTTTGCTCCCATATAAGGCAGATCAACAGTCTGAATGATGTTTTTTATGATACTGAGCCTATCCACGCTGTTGAGCTTGGCGGAGGAATTAGGAACTATACGGTGAGAAAGCACATAAGGAAGCTGAATCTGTACATCGCTCGGAACGACGAATTTTCTTCCCCTGAGCCATGCAAAGGCTTTAGACATTTTTACAAGTGCAATAGTAGCACGAGGACTTGCACCTCTTTCTATGTATGGATTATTCCTTGTTGCTACGACCAGACGCAGAATATACTGATACACTTCATCCTTTATATATGTATTATGTATATCATTTTGCATTTCCAAAAATATATCTGTTGTAAGAACCGGCGAAGCACTATCAAGACGGGAATCCGCACCTGTTGTGCGTGCTATTTCCAGCTCACTTTCAAAATCGGGATAGCCGAGTGACATATTTATCATAAACCTGTCTATCTGAGCCTCGGGGAGAAATTGTGTTCCGCTCGTTCCGGAGGGATTTTGTGTAGCTATAACAAGGAAAGGGGATGGTACTTCCCTCGTCACTCCCTCCACAGATACCTTTCTTTCCTCCATAACCTCAAGCAGGGCTGATTGTGTCTTCGGTGAGGTACGATTTATCTCATCTGCAAGAAGAAGATTACAGAAAACACTTCCCGGCTGATATATAAATTTATCCTCGTCCCGTCTATATACCGAAAAACCGGTAAGATCGGACGGCATAACGTCGGGGGTAAACTGTACCCTCTTACATTCCATACCCATGGCTGTTGAAAATGCAAGTGCAAGCGTAGTTTTTCCGACTCCCGGAATATCCTCTAAGAGAACGTGACCGTTCGCAAGGAAAGCTGTCATAATTTCGAAAATCTCGTTTTCCTTTCCGAGAATTACCTTATTTACCTCATCAAGCACTCGATGTGCTTCTTCTATATGTTCCAACATTTTTACACGCTCCGTTCATTCGCAAAATTAAAAACCTTCCGGGTTAACCAACAACTATATCATGTAATTCAAATTTAATTGCTTTGGCGAGGTCATCAAGGGATAACTCTACTTGAAATCCTATTTTACCGCCGCTGAAAAACATTGTCGGTATATCAGCTGCGGATGAATGTATAACTGTATTAAAATATTTTTTCATTCCAATGGGTGAACAGCCGCCGTGAATATATCCTGTAAGTGTCATGAGGTCTTTGGACTTCAGCATATCAACAGATTTTTCTCCAACAGCGGCGGCAGCCTTTTTTAAATCAAGATGTTCCTCCACGGGTACAAGGAATACATAGTGTTTTCCGCTCTTTCCCGTTGTCACTAAGGTTTTAAATACATTGCGTGGATCCTCTCCGAGTTCGGCTGCAACATCACAGCCGGAAATTGATTCACTGTAAAAATGCTTTTTGTACGGTATTTTCAGTCTGTCGAGAATACGCAT